>NHET02000109.1 GCA_002170355.2 Gammaproteobacteria bacterium TMED92 | reverse complement strand
GCCAAAAACGCCCACAAAAAGGAAAAAAGCCGTCTTCAGCCCAACAAAAACCGGCGCGTCCGGGAGCCCCAGATCGGCATCCAGTAAGGCCACTTTTTTGCCTTGGGCAATCAGGGCGAGCGCCAAGTTCACCGAAATAGTAGTTTTGCCGACGCCGCCTTTTCCGCTGGCAACGCCGATCACATGAGTATGTTTGTCTGAATTGGACATAAAGGGTCCCGTGAAATCTGTTGCCTAGTGTACCGCGAGTCGCAAAAGCATAAGGATTAATCTTTGGGTTTAGAGCAAGTTATCGCGCTTGCCACCGCTGTGATTTGTGTCTTACTTTGAGCGAGAGCGCTAAACATCATCGTTAAATCCTCGGCTAGATCCGCGCGAGTGACGATAGTAGATGGCGCTGAACAAGAGGCGCTGGCGGGTGGCGCAAAGTCTGCGCCAACGCAACAGTGGCTTTGGACATTGTGATTGTCCAACAGCGGTTGCAATTCTTGTAAGTCCTCTTGGCTTAGGGTTTGCGTGTCTATAAGTACGGTATGCGCTCCGCTTAATTGGGTGATCAGAGCGCTAAGGTGCACATGGCTTTTAGCTTGAGCGCACGGTGCGCCATATTTTTGGCTTACTCTTGCCAACCGCAGCCAATGTTCATTGGCCTGCTCTGTATCGCCGCTTGGTGAGCTCAATGCGATCAATGCGAATGTCGGCGGATTGTCTATTGGCCAGTTTGCGTGAACCCTCAATAGCTCCTCTATGCAGCGCGTTTTACCGGCGCCCGGGCGGCCGAAAAATAGGTGCGAGCCCTCCCAAGTTCTTTGCTCATTTAGCGGCATCGCGCGCAGGTTGGCATATTGCTGTCGTAACGAGCGCTCATTCAAAGATGCCCCGGTCTCGGCTTCTGGTTGCGGTGCTAATTCGTGCGGGTTGTCTTTGACATGAGTTACAACGGACTCTCGCAGTTCAAGAAGCTCTCGCTGGATGTCAGCAACTAAGCTGGCCAAACCGCTGTCGCCGGCCGGCGGCGCGCTGTTAATCATCGAACCTAGGCTCGCAGAGAACGGTGGTGTTTCCGCCGACTGCGCTGTCGCCGCAACCTCTGCGGTTGCTGGATCATCCACGAACGGTTCGTTGTCCGGCAACAGGTCAACGGCGCAAATCACTTCGGTCTTAGACCCAATTTTATTGGTAGACACGATGAGGGCATCCTCACCGTAGGTGGTGCGTACACTTTGTAACGCACTCTTTGAGTCTTCTGCTATCAGTCTCTTAAGTTCCATGGCCAGTCCTCAGGCGGTTGGGTCAAACGCCAACTTGTTCAGCATTGTGTTCAGTTCGGTTGATTGAAATCGTCGAGATCACGCGAATAGCCTGATCCTCAGGAATTTCGATGTAAGATAAAACGGTCAAGTCTCGGGTCACCCGTCGCAGTAAGCGCGCCAGCCAGGGCCGAATCAACGGTGACACCACAATCACGGCGGGCATCTCTTGGTCTTCGAGTTGCTGCACGGATTCTCGAACGGACTGAAATAAGCCGTCGGCCAGATTGGGCTCCAACGCAATTTCATCAACGTTCTCGCTGCGGCCTACCAGCTCGTTGAGCAATTGCTCAAGGTCCGGCTCCAACGTCATCACCGGTAGCGTTTCGTCGCTGCCGATAATTTGTTGCACGATCAAACGCCCGAGCTTGGGACGCACGGCGGCGGTAAGTGCTTGCGGATTTTGAGTTCGTCCGACCTCACTGGCTAAAGTTTCGAGGATCGTGCGCATATCGCGCAACGGCACGGATTCGTTCAAAAGGTTTTGTAATATTTGAACCACAGCGCCCAAGGGTAACTTCTCGGGTACCAAGTCTTCGATGAGCTTGGGTGAGGTTTGTTCAATACGGTCGAGCAATTCTTGGGCAACATCAAAGGTCATGAGCTCGGCGGCGTTGTTTTGAATAACGGCATTAAGGTGGGTGGCGATTACGGTGCCAGGGTCCACTACCGTGTAGCCGCTCGCTTGAGCGTATTCTCGATCTGCCGGGTCGATCCACACCGCGTCTAAACCAAAAGCAGGCTCTTTGGCCGGGCTACCCTCGATTTGAGTCAAAACGTTGCCCGGATTAATCGCCATTTCGCGCCCCGATTCGATATTGCCGGAACCGCGAACGGATCCGTTGATGATGATGCTGTAGCTGTCCGGCGCGTTATCTAAGTTGTCACGAACGCGTATCGACGGCAGCAAGAACCCCATCTCAGCGGATAATTTCTTACGAATGCCTTTAATCCGGTTCAACAGTCGGCCGCCGGTCTCCCCGTCAACCATGGGGATCAAGCCGTAACCTAATTCAAGGCTGACCACGTCGACCTGAGCGGCATCGTCCCAGTCGACTTCGTTAGGTTCTTTGGGTGCCGCGCCGGCTTGCGGCGCGTCTAGCACTGGGACCTCGCCTTGTTGTGATTCCAAAGCGAGTTTTTGCTGTGACAGGTAACCCAGACCCAGCGCGCAGGCGCCAAGAAGCAAAAACACCAAGTTTGGCATACCGGGAATGATGCCCAGCAAAACTAAGATTGATCCGGCAATGTAAAAGGCTGCAGGATTCGCAAGTTGGTTTGCTGCTTGCTCTGGTGCCGACTCGGTCGTTGTGACTCGTGTGACAATCAAGGCTGTAGATAACGACAAAATTAGCGCGGGAATTTGCGCGACCAAGCCATCGCCAATAGTCAGCAAGACATACGCCTTAGTGGCTTGGTCAAAGCTCAAGTCGTACTGCAGCAAGCCGATGGTGACTCCGCCAACTAGATTAATGAGCAGAATCAGAATGCCGGCGACTGCATCGCCACGGACGAATTTAGAGGCACCGTCCATAGTGCCGTAAAAGTCAGATTCTTGAGAAACCAAAGCGCGGCGTGCTTTGGCCTCGTCCTGGTCGATGATGCCTGCATTCAAATCGGCATCGATTGCCATTTGACGGCCCGGCATGGCGTCTAAGGTAAAGCGTGCTGCGACCTCAGATGATCGGCCTGCGCCTTTGGTAATGACGATAAAGTTGATGATCATCAGAATGGCAAAAACAATGAAACCGACCACGTAATTGCCGCCGATGACGAATGCGCCAAAAGCTTCAATCACCTGCCCAGCGGCATCTCCGCCGGTGTGTCCCTCTAACAGTACCACCCGTGTGGAAGCGACGTTTAGGCCCAAGCGCAACATGGTGGAAAACAAAATTACTGTGGGAAATGACGAGAATTCCATGGGCGTTGCGGTGTTGATAGCGACCATGATCACCAGCAAAGCGAGCAAAATGTTGAGTGTGAACAACACATCCAGCATTACCGGCGGCAACGGCAGAATCAACATGGTCAGTATCAACAATATGACTGCAGGTACTGCTAGCGAAGACAGCTTAAAGCCCTCTGTTAGCTGTCGAAGATCTGACATTGAAATAGCGTTGCTCGCCATAGCGCTCTCAAATTTGCTCGTTTTACGTCAATTTATGGCCGTTAAGGCCCGTGCAAGGGATGTTTTGCAGGAAGCGTGCCTAAATCTCGCACGGTAAGTTGGGGGTGGTAGCGGCGGCTCAAGGTTTCACCGAATTCGCCGACCTTAAGATCATGTCGCGGGTATCAGACAAGGTTTAAGGACAGACGAGACGATGCAATATTCGAGCAAACGATTAGGGCTACCGGGCCATACATGTCTACTAGCGGTTTGCTTGTGCCTTAGCGCGTGCGTGGCGCCGGCTGGCGAGTTTGAAAGCGCGGCAAGCAGCGCCACAGTCACCGCGGGGCAACCACCACTTATGCTCGAACAGGTGGACGGCATTATGGCGACTGGTTACGCGGTCATTGATGTGCAGAAAGGCCAAACCCACGCGCAACGGCGATTGATGGCAATCCGTGCATCAAAACTCGATGCTTACCGAAATTTAACAGAGCAGGTTTACGGCCTGTATGTGGAATCGTCCAGTCAAATGGGCGACTTGGCGCTGCTCAACGAGAATGTTCGCGCGCGAGTCCAGGGCTTGGTGTATGGCTCGCGCTTGGTCAGCATCACGCCAGTAGGCGGAGAAACCTACGAGACCAAACTGGCGTTGGAACAGGCGGTCATAGACCAGTTAGTCAGTTCCTACCGGAAGCCGATAGTGAGACAACGCAGCACCGAAACAGTCACAAACATAGCTCCTAAGCCCACACCGCTGCGGCGTCCAGAGCGAGAGCCCGGCAGCGATAAGCGGTGGTTTATTAAAGACGCCGGATAACGGTGCTTAGCCATAGTTGGGTCGAACGGAGACGTAGTCAGTATGAAAGCAAAACTAATCTGCTTGATCCTGCTGGTGCTAACAGCATCAGCTGTAACCGCCGAAGAGCCCTTCTATAACGACGAGCCTATAGCCGCAGACCTTCGGTTAGAGACCATCAAGGCATCACTTTTAGACTACGCGCTGGACCACTCGGTGTATGTCAGCACGCAAGCGTGGCTAGACGGTAATGGGGCGGTTGAAGAAAAAGTGTTGTTACTGAGTGGGCTTAACTTAGAGCGCATCCGTGTTAATGAGTACCGTAATGCTTTAGGCATAGCCCAAGCCAGCATTATCGATGCACCGCTGACGGCCACCGAAAGCTGGTACGGTTGTCCGGTGACGTCGCCGGTACGGCGTCGCATCGAGCTCGTCAGCCATATCGACCAAACCGGCTCCGCTGCAGCGCGCAATTTAGCTATCAGAGCACGAAATGCCGTGTTGGATACTCTCATAACGTCGCGGTCCCTAGCGGTTTCGGCAAAGCCGTTCATTAATCAGCAGCACAATGGCAGCGTATACGCACGATACATGCAACAACCGGCGGCCCAGCAGGCAGATCTGGTACTGCATATCCATGTTGCAGCGCAGCAGCGTGCTGCGCGCTCGTTGTTTGCGCCGAGCTTACGAGATGCGGGCAGCGCACTGTCGATAGAACTGGTGATGAGCGAGTTAGATCAAGTCATCTATCGGGCCGAATTCCAGGCGCGGGTCCCAAAGTTAAAGCTTGCGGCAACAATGCCGAATTTATCAGACGACTTGCTGAGCGATTTAACCGCAGCGGTAGATANAGTTGCTGAAGAGCTGGGTGACCAAATACGTTGTCAGGCCAGTTCGAAACTGAATGTTAGTCAGATTCGCGGCCAGTTGCGGATAGACGGTGGTACCGATTTAGGCGTTTTTCCAGGTCAAGAGTTTTTACTGGTTCCAAGCAGTCGCGGCTTNGCGACCCGAGGTTTGGAGGACGCTTTNGCATCAGTAGCCTTGGTGCGGGTAGACAGAGTGTATAGCCAACATGCGACGTTAGCGGTGGTGACCGGCGCGTCGGCGAACATGATGAGCAGCGAGATGATCGCTGTACCGCTAGCCAGTATGGATTTTATGTAGGCCCTAGAGCAGGATGAAGAGCATGCGAATTAGTGNAATTTTAGGTTCGATCGTCTTAGGTGGTTGCAGCGCGATGGGTACTGTCTCGTTCGAGCAAGAGCCGCAGCCCGGCACCGAAACCAAATCAGTAGCAGCGAAGCCCGCGCCGCAAGCGGTTAATCCTATTACCGGCGAAATCCCCGGTCAGAGTGAGCTGGACCGGGCGCTGCAACGCTTGGTGGACGACCTTGAATTGGCGGTCATGCGAATGCCGTCAGGACGCGTTCGAGGCAGAGACGGCGTTGGCCCAGGCGGTACTCATGTCGTCCAGGAAGGCGAGTATTTGGACTTGATCATCGAAAAAACGCTTCCCGGATCGCCGATTCGTCAAGACTTGTTACGAAAAGCCTTCGTAAAGGTGAACCCTTCAGCTTTCGGTGGCCGCGGCAATCCAAACTACATTTTTGCCAAGAAGAAACTCAGAGTTCCCTCAGTAGCGGATCTAAGATCAGTGATCTTCAAAGCGGGTGAGNTAGAACAGTTGCGCAATAACAGCGTCAATCCGCACGAGGGGTGGATTCAATANCCCTAGGTGTAGCGGCACCTACTCCAGAAGATTGAAGAACCCCCAGGTGCGCCTGTTAAGCTAGGAAAATGTACAACCTAGACACAATCAATTTACAGGCGCGACCTAATACGGTTTACGTCGAAGGTCTCAGTGGTGCTGCGCGTATCGCGCCAGAGCAAGGGCGCGTATTAGGGCTGCGAGCTGGCCAAGTGATCAATGGCATCATAGCGCAGCGCCCTGAAGGCAATGTGTTGGTATTCGACAACAAAACCCTNCCCCTACCGGCCGCTGTCGGCGCTCCGGGTGAAAGGATTGGGTTACAGGTTGTAATGCTGGGAGGGCAGATTTTGCTGCGGCGAACCGCCGACTCAAGGCCGCAAGTGCCGCAGGCAGCGACAGCCCCCTCGGCTGGCATGGAGCGGTTGATTCGCTTGAGTCCCCCTACGGGTCAGTTGCAGTTGGCACGCCTGTTTAGCCCGGCAACCTTGCAAACGCTGGGACAGCAACCAGAACTTAGACCGGTATTACAGCGATTGGCGCCGTTCATGTTGTCTGGGGACGCGCTGCAAGGTGAAGACATNAAACGCTTGATGGAGCGTTCAGGTTTGTTTTCAGAAGCTGCCGTCCGCTTCAATCAGCCCGGAGCGGCTAACAGTATCAAATCAGTGCTCATGGAGCTGCGGCGCTTGTTGCTGAGCGCCGGTGCTGACGCTACCCGAGTCAGCGGGGCCATAGACGAACTCGAAGGGCGCCAGGTTGAAACCCTAGGGCATCAGCTACAGCGTCAGACCCAATTGAGCTGGCTGCTGCCTTTTAACGACCAAGCTCCAGTGTTTGTGCAGATCANTCACGAGGGCGGGTCGCAACAATCTTCCANCGAAGAGCAGTCACCACCCGGCTGGCGGGTGGATTTGGCAGTACCGTGGGGCGATCACGAGGTAGCGCTAAATATTCATTACGCCGAGGGTCAAGCCAACGTTAAGGTATGGGCCGCAAACACACAGCTGATGGAACAGGTGACTGCAGCAGAAACGCATTTGCGGCGCCTATTGCAAAGAGCGGGCGTGGAGTTNCAGGCCCTCACAGTGTTTCCAGGCAAGCGCCCCAGCGCGGTCGATGACAGCCCTGTCCCCAGCCGTCGGCTGAANGTCGATGTCTAGTCATCACGAACAGAATACGGCGACCGATGGCAAAAAAGCGGTGGCGCTTTTGTACGACCAAGTTCGNGCGCCGGTTATAAAAGCGAAAGGTGAAGGCGAGTTGGCGTGGGAGATCTTAAGGCTGGCTGAGCAACACGGGGTACATGTAGCAGAGGACCCAATTCTTGCCGAAACGTTGTCTTATCTGCAGCTTGAAGAAGAAATTCCTGAAGAAGTGTACCGCTCGGTCGCTGCAGTTTTGTCTTGGGTTTACTATCTGCAAGGGCGGACGCCGCCCAGCTAGAGTCACTTACNTTAGCGCTTCATGCGGCCAAGTTTATTNTAGACGTTGCCAAATTGTTCCGCAGATTGGCTGGTCAAGGTCGTTAACAGGCTTTTTACCGTTTCCATTTGCCGTCGCAGCAAAAGATCGTTGCGAATATGTTTGTCTTTGCAATCTGCCATTAGGACGCGCACCGACTCCAACGTGTCTTGCTCAGAGCTTGTCTCGGGGTTGAAGCCTTGCCAGGTGGATTCGACCTGAGTCAGCAATTCGATCTTCTGTGTTTGTAAACTCTCCAAAAGATCCAGATCTTTATCGACCAAGGCGGAGAATTCTTTNTCCAGCACAGCAGAAAGCNGCTCGCCGAGTTCGGCCAGCAGCTTTAGTGTTTGAGGCGCTGTATTCAAGACCGCTTTACAGCAGTTTCTCTAGTTCAGCAAAGTTCTCAGCGATTTTTTTTGCATCAAGTGGAAANCGCCCTGCTTCTATTGCATCGCGCATTTCCTGCACCTTNGCTTCGCGCATCANGGCATCTGCCTCGGCATCGCGAATTTTTTCACTCAGTTCAACCTCAACATTGGCATTAGGCGCCGCTTGGGCTTTAACGTCAACATCGCGCGCTGGTGCTTTAGCAGCACTAGTCGGCTTGTTGACCGCGCCTCCACCGCTAACTGAATTGATACCTTCCATAGTTTCCTCACATGCCACTGGGTGGCGTTAACTCCGTTAGCAAATCTGCTGATNAGCCACAGAGGATTCTACAACTAGGTAATCGGCAACGACTATCGNAACTTTAGGACACAAAACAAAAAATTCCATTTTTTTATTGCAAAGCCTTGGCGCGATTAATGCCCGAGACTATCGCCCTNACTTCCTGATTACTTTGTAGGTTTCTTAGCCTAATTTGATCGCCGAAATAGCCGTCTTGCAGTGCCACAGCGGTTGCCTCAATGNAATAGCTTTGGCTGCCNGCGCTTAGAATCAGCTGTTCGCCGCGCTGTACGAGTTTTGCTTTCTTCAAGTCCCGCTTACGCAGAATCGCATTCGCATGAATTAAGCGATTTGCAGCAAGGTGTTGCAGGCTCAAGATGTCGGTGACCGCGTCCGCGGGTAGTTTGCGAGTCACTNTCTGCAAACTCAGTAGTTCTTGGGTAATTGTATGGCCGGCAGGGATGGAGCTGCGTGCTACGGCGACNTGTTGCGCGTGATAGATGTCAGNAGCGACTAGAATTTGTCCCTGACGTAGATCTCGGGCTGCATACATGGAGGCCTTAGGCAAACGATCGAGCGCGTTGCGAGCGATATTTCTCCGAATTTTCTTCGTTCTAGTCAACACATCAGCAGTAATGGGCTGTTCTGCCCGGATAGATGCTTTCACTACATAGGCAAATTGGTAATCGTCGTTGGGGCGTTGAACTGGTCGCGAGGCTTTTAACCTTATATGGCGTTGCCAATCNGCTGATAGACATTCTGCGAGGACAGTTCTAAAAGTTGGATCCTGGAATNTGAAGGTAAACGCATCGTCGCAACTAGGCACTAGAAAGCGATTATCGTTAACCGCGTCCGCGCTGCTGGCGGCCGCGGGAGTGCTTGCGAGCCATGTTTGTAATTGAGTAATGAACGCTTGCTTGTTGCTTGCCGGCACAGCCTCAGCGAAGGACGTGGGGGCTAACGCATAAAAAGCTAATAAGAGAGGTAACCGCAGGCGCAAAAAAATCGCTCGTGAATACCTATGTATAGTTAAAACGGTTGCAATGGACATAGCGCCCCGGTTTTTTCCTTTGGACAGTTAAGTGCAGCTAAGCAAAATCAGTGCCAGTGCCATTAGCGATTTGGTGTGCCACAGTGCTTTTTGCCAATTGGGCTGCATAAGCCGCATTAATAAAGGGCTAACGACTGTTTTGTCGACGATCGCCATAGTTGANGACATNAAATAGANCGNTTCAGCTGCTGCAACGAGGCCGAGCTGTCAAAAAGCTGACAAGTGATGTTGCGACCAATGCGAAAGGCTCACGTAGATGTCGAAATTCCTGATGCTCAAAATCGGCGAAAAGCTGCCTGTATGGCGCGAGGTCACCGGTAGAGTACTGCCGCTCCCGTCGGCCTAATCGTAAAAAACCCCCGCCAGATGGTCGTTCGAAGGCGCCTAGCGGTCTAGCTGTGCAATGTTTTCGTGCGAAAGCGGGAGTTGGCACGGCCCTTGCTTAAATCAAGCCGAAAGGCGCTAAAGCTCTGACTCAAGAGTGAATCGGCGCTATTGCAGCAAACTTTAGGAAGATCGGTAATTACGTCATGGACGCATACAACGACATTTTTGGATCTACAGCAAAAGCATTAAACCTGCGTTCCAAACGTATGGAGCTTATTTCTTCAAACATCGTTAACGCCGACGTTGCCGGTTACAAGTCCAAGGACATCGACTTTAAGAAGATGATGTCCAAAGAGATGAGTGGCCTGTTGAGTAACACCCACAGCAAACACCTTGGTGGCCTGGCAGAAGGTCAAATGAAGTATGTCTACCGAGTTCCCGTAAACCCGTCGGAAAACGGCAACACTGTAGAGACGAATTATGAACAGGCACAGTTTGGTAGGGAATCTACTCGCTATGCCGCAACACTGCAGTTTTTGGAGAATCGCGTAGGGGGCATTCGCCGCGCATTGCGAGGTGAGTGATCCTCAATCCCCTAGCACCTGATAAAAGAAGAAAGTCAAAGAGTAGAGCACTATGTCATTAGTAATTAACACCAATATCGCTTCGCTGACTGCGCAACGGGCACTGCACGGAACCGGAGATGAGCTGGCAACAGCGATGGAGCGACTAGCCACTGGCTCCAAAAACAACAGTTCTGCAGATGACGCAGCGGGGCCAGCCCATGGGCACCGGATGACAGCCCCA
>NHET02000120.1 GCA_002170355.2 Gammaproteobacteria bacterium TMED92 | reverse complement strand
CCCCCCCGCCTGCGCCCCGGCCCCCAGCCGCAGCCCCTGACCCTGTCGCACCGGATCCAGCAGCATTGCCACTGCCAGACTCGGNGGCCTGGCCTNNTGCNGCTGNAGAGAAAACTAAGCTCGCNNATCCTAGCAATGCTCCAAACAATCGATTTCGACCCATGACAAGTAATCTCCCAATTATATTTTCTAACNNTTTTGATTGCTGGCTGCCCGCCAGCGATCGCTNTTTTGCCTTCGACTGTCCGGTAGAGTCNTTTAGTGATAGAACGTNGGAACCTTTTAGTGATNGAACGTCTGTCTGGTNNACTNTTTACCTACGTTTTACCCAATTTTTATCTATGTTCTCGACCAGCCAGCAGACTCTCATGTTGATCGCTACGCGAGCATGTAACTTAGNCGCTGGGCGGGCATGCAACGTTTACACCTGCAACGAGCACNCTAACCCCGAAAGACGTGTAGCCTTTCTAATCCNAGGTTCACAAAAAAACTAACAACTAAGGATAAACGGTAGGTTATTTCCGACGAATGGGTATCGTCACCAATAGGTGTACATNGNANTTTGGGAGTCGCTCGGAAAAGGGCGCGGATGCAGGAGAGTGNCCGGGNGATTCACATCCCCATAGAATCAACAAGCGCGCCGCTGTAGTGCTATTAGCCGAGGCTTTTGCTGACAATCTCAAACAGATCTTTAGAGGGTTCTTGCCCCCCTGCCGACAGCAATCCTCGCAACGCGTCGCGCATTAAAAGCTGGCGCTGAGCATCGAATTTCTTCCACCGNGTCAACGGCGTGGTTAGCCGAGCAGCAATCTGNGGGTTAATGGCGTCCATCTCTGCGACTGCTGTTGCAACAAACGCATAACCNCTGCCATCTANTGCGTGTAAGCGACGCAGATTCAGCATACCAAANGCACCGTATACAGAACGCACCCGATTCGGATTGGTTCTATCAAAGCCAACATGGGCTGTCAGGTCGTTTAACTTGGCCACGTCCGTGAGTGGGCTTTGNGCCTGAACATTGAACCAAAGGTCAATGACNAGCGCCTGATCTTGCCAACGCTGGTAGAANTCACTGAGGATACTCNGCCTNACTTGGTCNTCGAGCTCGGGCAACCNCGCAACCAGAGACAGCACAGTGCGTCTGTCCGTTAGGTTATCGGCCTGCGCGTAACGCTGCTGTAGCAGTTCAGCCAAATCGGCGGAATCCTTTTGTGCCGCTAAGCTGTGGCACCAATAACTAAACGCGGTGTTTGCTAAAGCCCTGTTCGCCATGCTGTCGGCGTCTTCGCTAAATGGTTGGTTGGTGCTNTATCTGTTGAACAGAGCTTGCCAAACANCTGCGTGCTCCGCAGCTACGGCGCGAATAGTGCGGTCGCGGGCATCAAGTAGCGTATCCACCTCAAAGCCTCGCAACTGCTCGAATAAGTACAACTCACTAGGCACTGCCAACATGCTTGCGGTAAGTAGCTTTGCGTCTACCGAGGTCAGTGTTAGTGCTTGTTCCGCGACGTTTGCCAACGCTGCCTTGGGATCCACNTCCGCGATTTCAGCGTTAGCCTCAAAGTACTTCATCCACATGGTTTGTAACGCGTCCCANCGCACAAACCCATCCTGATCGTGGCGCGCCAAAAAACTCAGGTCCGCGCCTGGTCTTTGGTAATCGACTTTCACCGGCGCAGAAAACTGACGCAAAAAACTAACCGTAGGCTTCGCAGCCAAGCCGNTGATTGCTACTGTGGTTGTCGCATCGCGNAGTTCCATAAGCACAGTGCGATTACTTTCTCTTANCTCAATTTTTGCCGCAGANTCTATTTGTGGGTACGCGAGCGNAATCTCCNCGCCACTAGCGTCCAACAACCCGAACAGAATCGGCATNTGGAACGGTGCTTTTTGCTCGCTTTCAGGTGTTGGAGGGCAAGTTTGTTCNACAGTCAGTNACAAAACTCCATTGTCGTAATTCTCTGCCACTGACAGGTTCGGCGTACCTGCTTGCTCATACCAACGTTCAAACTGACTTAGATCAACGTTGCCCGCCTCAGCCATGGCGCGCATAAAGTCATCGGTAGTCGCCGCCTCGCCATCGTGACGGTCGAAATATANGTCGGTTCCGCGACGGAACTTTTCGTCCCCTAACAAAGTGCGGTACATGCCTACCACCTCTGCACCTTTTTCATAGATCGTGGTGGTATAAAAGTTCGAAATCTCGATATACGAACTCGGTCGCACCGGGTGCGCCAGTGGGCTCGCGTCTTCGGCAAACTGAATGGAACGCAAGAAACTAACGTCTTCGATCCGTTTTACTGCTCGAGAATTCATATCTGCCGAAAATTCTGCGTCACGAAATACCGTAAAGCCTTCCTTCAAGCTAAGTTGAAACCAGTCTCGACACGTTACCCTGTTACCCGACCAGTTGTGAAAGTACTCGTGGGCGACCACTGCCTCAACACGCTGATACGCATCGTCAGTAGCGGTATCCTTAGACGCCAATACACAAGAGGTGTTGAAAATATTCAGCCCTTTGTTCTCCATCGCACCCATGTTGAAGTCTTCAACCGCGACGATCATAAAAATGTCCAGGTCATATTCCCGACCAAAGCGTTCTTCGTCCCAACGCATAGAGCGCTTCAGCGCGTCCATTGCGTAATGACATTGGTCAATGTTGTGCGGCTCAGAAAATATTTGCAGGTTGACGTCGCGACCGCTCATGGTGGTGAACCGGTCTTCNAGCACCGCAAGATCGCCAGCAACTANNGCNAATAANTAGCANGGCTTNGCAAAAGGATCNTCCCAAGTAACCTTTTTGCGCCCATCTGACAATTTCTCTTCAGCAATTAGGTTCCCATTTGACAAAAGATTTGGGTAACGCTCGCCGTCAGCGATAATTGTTGTGGTGAATTTTGACAATACATCCGGGCGATCTTGGTAATAGGTAATCTTGCGGAATCCTTGTGCTTCGCACTGTGTGCAATACATATTGCTGGATCGATACAGACCCTCCAAAGCNGTGTTCTGCTCGGGGTGAATACGGGTNACAATGCGNACCTGATGCCGGTCAGCCAAATTCGGCAAAATCAGTTGTTCGTCAAGTAACTGATACTCATTGCTCGCCAACGGCCTACCGTCTAGCTCAACACTCACCAGTTCTAGCTCCTGCCCGTCTAAGAGCAATTGCGACCCTGCGGGGTTCTGCCGTTGTATATCTAAGGTACTGGTCACTTCGGTTACACCGTCCTGTATGTCGAATACCAGTTCAGTGCGCACCGTTCGGTAGTCTGGTGCTTTGTAATCGGCTAATGAAATGGCTTGTGGTAATCCCTGTTGCAAAACGTTGTCCNTTCCANTGTTGTATATTNTTTAGCGGCCNAGTTGTCCGNAAAACCGTTCGAAGCAGCCAGCGCCATGTTTCGTGNAGCNCGGCTATAACAACGACAGCTGTCCATGATTAGTTCCCGCCTGCGTTGGCAACGGTGGTGTCACCTCCACCGCCATTGTGCTACCAACGTGCCTCGAGACGTTAAACGCTCCGCCTGTTAGCAACAGATACTGACCTTTGATGCCACACAGATTATCTGCCAGTGAGGGTGTTTTTTCATTAACCAGATATTGAACAGGCGGCGAATACGTAGCAACAGGATAGGTAAACTGCTGTTCGAATTCATCCGTCAACCAACGACAGCGCGCTGGCAATTGCACTTGCTGCTGCACTCGCGCACGCAAGGACTGCAATTGCACCTGTTGCGGTGGCATCGCAACCAATCGACGCCATTGCGTGCGGTCACTTATGATCTTAGCAATAGCAGCTTCCAACATACCCGCATCGCGCCGTGTATCCGCGACCGCTATAACGAGCCCTTGGGTTGNACCTTGAGCCAGCCAGCGCTGCTGTTGTCGCCCTTTTTGTGTCAAACCGACTTTAATACCGCTGCTGTTGGCGAGATATACAAAATGCCCTTGCATGCATACACGCTCACCCCAATCCGGCTCACGACAGCTGCCCAACGCAAAGTGACATCGGGCCGNGCTGACAAAACAGCTGTCACAGCGCGCAAGCGCAAAGAAACAACGTTTACAATAACCGCCGCGCATTACCTGCGGCACTTCGACCTCGCAGTTGCGGCACTGGTATTGAGGCTGCCAAGAAAACCGCAAACCCTGACCCAGCAATGGATTGAGATGCAGCGTCTCAGAGCCAATATCCAATTTATAGGTGGCAACGCTCGCACCAGCGTTTGCCGCAATGGATAAACCGTTTAGTCGACCTGTGATCACCACTATGCTCAAAATAGAGTTAGACTTTCGTATCTACTATAACCACCTATTGCGTCGAGAGTGATGGCATGCAAGCAGTCGACAAAGAAGTCATTGGACAAATACTAAATTGGCTCAACGCCGGCAGCCGCTGCTGGCTTGCGACCGTGGNGGAAACCTGGGGATCGTCGCCCCGCCCTGTGGGGTCATTACTCGCCTGCAACGACACCGGGATAATGGTTGGATCTCTGTCTGGTGGCTGCGTGGAAGAAGATCTTCAAGAAAAATTATTAGCCGGCGAGCTCGCAGCAGAGCAGGCGCAGTTTTTTCAATACGGCGTTACCCCAGAGGACGTGGAGAAATTCGGCTTACCCTGCGGTGGACACTTAAACATCATCATCGAGCCGCAATCGCCAAGCCCAGACCGTATCGCTCAGTTTGAACAGCTTTATGCCGCCCTAGGGGAGCGCAGCTGGGTGCTACGAGATGTGAACCTACGCGACCAAAGCGTGCATCTCAGCCCGGCGCCAGAACCAGCAGCGCTGGCGTGGTCAGGCGAGCAGCAACGACTGCAACACACTTATGGTCCGAGTTATCAACTGTTTATCATCGGCGCCGGCATGGTCAGTCAGTACTTGGCCGAAATGGCCATGATGTTGGATTATCAGGTGACCGTTTGTGACCCACGAGAAGATCTGTTGGCACAGTTTCCGGTAGCCGGCGTGACTAAAGTCTGCGACATGCCAGATGACGCTGTGAGGGCTTATGCACAAGATTATGCAACCGCAATTGTTGCTCTTACCCACGATCCGCGCATTGATGACATGGGTCTAATGGAGGCCCTTACCACCGCCGCGTTCTATGTCGGCGCCATGGGTTCCAGCCGAACCTCGGCTAATCGCCGCGAACGCTTGCTCGCCTTAGATGTCTCTGCAGAGTGTCTCGCCAAGCTGCACGCTCCAATCGGCCTGGCAATTGGTAGCAAGACTCCGCCAGAAATCGCCATTGCCATTCTCGCAGAGATCACCGCGGTGCGGAAAAACCAATCAACCCCCGCAACCAACACAAACGATCCCGCAACGCCAAGCGCCGCCGTGGCCTGATCGGTGCCTACTGAAGCAATGATCGGCTGCGTCGTCTTGGGTGCGGGGTTTGGTCGTCGCTTTGGCGCAGACAAACGAACCCAAAGCTTAGGAGCGCAAACCGTCGCCGAAGCAACGCTGCAGCGCTACTGCCAAGCGTTTGCTAGCGTGCGCCTAGTAATACGCGAGGCAGACGACGCCAAACTGATCACCGGCGCACATCACCAGCGCAGCAACTTACAGATCTTACGCGCACCTTTGGCCCACCTAGGTATGGGGCATTCGTTAAGCGCTGGATTTATGGACTTAGAGTGGCGCTGGGGCTTTGTAGCGTTATTGGACATGCCGTACGTTCAATCAACCACCCTGCAAGGGTTAATCGCGCATGCCCAAGCAAGCCGCAGTAAACTCATTCAACCGCGTTTGCACAACACGCAGTCGGCACACCTTGAACGTCTGCAAGGTCACCCAATCGGCATCCATCAGGACCTGTTTGCCCACGTCCGCGCCAGCACCGGTGACCAAGGCGCGCGCAGGCTGTTGCAGCAATATGCGGCTGAAATCGACTACTTTGACTGTGAGGATGCCGGGGTTATTCAGGACATTGATCGGCCGGCTGATCTACGGGACCCTGGTCCAACTTAGGTGCGCTGGCCACCTAAACGGCTGCCCCAGTCTAATTTACTACGACAAGACTGATAAAAACTGTGTCCGGGCGGATACAGTAAGCGCAGTGGTGCAGCATATTTCTCGATGACCACCTCGTCACCGATTTCTAATTGCACATGCACTTGCGAGTCGCAGCTCATTTGCGGTTCCGCATCCACCACGTCTAACAACCGTAAGCGCAGCACCTTTTCCCCTGGCACCACCAAGGGCCGCGAAGTGAGGGTGTGCGGGAACATTGGCACTATCACGATGGCGTCGAGTCCTGGATGCATGATCGGCCCGCCGGCAGAAAGAGCATAGGCCGTTGATCCGGTGGGGCTAGCTATAATCAAACCATCTGAGCGCTGGTCATAGACATATTCATCGTCCACCCAAAGCGCGAACTCAAGCATTCGTGCCGGACTTCCAGGATTCACAACAACATCGTTTAACGCTGTCTGCATCGCAATCGTTTGGCCCTTGCGCGTGACGTTTGCCTGTAACAAAAAATGCTCTTCGATGGCGTAGTTGCCCCGCAGAATTTCGGCAAAGGAATCTTCAATGTGCTCGGGCGATACCGCCGCTAGAAATCCCAAGCCGCCGCGATTAACACCGACAACCGGCACACCAGAGGATGCTAAATCCCGCCCGTAACCCAGCAAACTGCCGTCACCGCCTACGACGACAACCAGATCCATGCTTTCAAGCTCTGATTTTGGTGCCGTGCGATGGATTCCGCCGGGCAGCGCGGCCGCGGTTTCCGTATCGATCACCACATCGATACCTGCCGCCTGCAGCACGGTCTCAACCTTCAACACACTGTCGAGAATGCTCTCGGTATGATGGCGAGCGACCACGGCAACACGTTGGAAGCTATGGGTTCGATTACTTGGTCGCGCCATAGATTGTCGTTTTTCGTCGTGCATAACTGCTACGTATTTGCGCCTGCGCCACACCTTACACAGCAGCTTTAGCGCCGACAATGCTTGCAATCAAATCGAATCTGTCTAGGCTTTTACGGTCATAGCCAGGCCCGACACCAAAGTGGAGCGTTGCATGACTCAGGCGTTAACGATCATTAACAGTGAACAGCGGTTTGCACAGATCATCGCGGGTTCGGAAAAAAGCGAGCTGAAAAATCTAACTGGACCAACTGATCTTTGGCCGCTCATGCGTGAGGAGGCCGAGCGTAAGGCAAAAGAAGAGCCGATTCTCGGCAGCTACTTCCACGCCACAATTCTTAATCATCGCACCTTCGGCGATGCCCTAAGTTTTCGGCTTGCCAGCAAATTAGATAACCCGATGCTGCCAACAATGCTGATCCGTGATGTCATTGCCGAGGCCACAGACAACGACTCAGGCATTCTAAGCGCCGCGGAAATAGACATCGTCGCCACTTACACCCGCGACCCNGCNTGCGACGATCTGTCCAGCTCGTTTCTGTTTTTTAAGGGTTTCCACGCGCTACAGGCACACCGTATCGCCCATTGGTTGTGGCAACAACAGCGGCGCACGTTAGCGCAGTTTTTCCAAAACCAAATCAGCGTGACTCTGGGGGTCGACCTGCACCCTGCAGCACGCTTGGGCTCGGGCATCATGTTCGATCACGCCACTGGCATTGTCATNGGCGAAACCGCAGTCGTTGAGGACGACGTCTCTATTTTGCATTCAGTGACCCTAGGCGGTACCGGCAAAACCAGTGGCGACCGCCATCCAAAAATCCGCCGCGGTGTGTTGCTGTCTGCTGGATGCAAAGTTATCGGCAACATCGAGGTAGGCTGCAATGCCAAGGTCGGTGCCGGTAGTGTAGTGCTGAACGATGTGCCCCCGAACGTTACCGTCGCGGGCGTGCCGGCGAAAGTCGTTGGCGAGCATCATGACGAAATCCCGGCTCACGACATGGATCACGTCAAAGGCTTTGCAGATCTTTAGCCCATAGTCAGTCAGGTTTGCCAAGACGCACTTTTGCCCGAGCGATGATCTGCTGCATAGTGTCCACACTCTGCGCACCCGGCAGCAGAAAGCCACCGCCCATTAAATATCCTGGCACGCCGCTGACACCTACATCGGTAGCCCGGCGCAGTTGCGCTGCAACTTCCTCCTCAGCAAAACCATCAGCCAGAGCAGAAGCTACATCGTCACCCACAATGCCGACCTGTTCAGCCAGGCGAATCAAAGTGGCTAAATCGCCCACATCTTCTCCATGACAGAAGTAGCCGGCAAACAGCACTTCTGCGAGAGCGTGCTGTAACCCCTGGGGAACCGCGAACTCCAGCAGTCGATGCGCAAGCAATGTGCTGGGGAGTCTGCGAATTGCCCGATAATTAAACACTAGGCCTGCTTGTTTGGCTTCTTCATCAATGCGCGTAGGCACTCGCCCGGGGTCTGCGTCAACGCCGTAACGGCGGCGTATGAATTCAGCTCGGTCCCAGCCCTGTGACGGCACACTTGGATAGAGCTGGAACGGCCGCCATCGCACCTCGACACCCTCGCCCGTGGGGGAGTTGAGCACTTGGTCTAGTCGGCGCTTGCCGATGTAACACCAGGGACAAATGACATCAGAAAAGATTTCTATGGTTAACACCGAATAATCCCAAACTGAAAACAGCATCGTGATGGATCTTTTTGCCACAATTTGGCGAAATAGAACACCCACAGCTCTGTTGCCGGGACTTACGCCCCAATACCGGTGACCTAAATCTGGTACGGTTCCTGCTAGCACCCGTGTAATGACGTAGTAATGCGAACTGAGTTAACGTAGCTAACATGATTTTCAGAATTATCCTCGCCATTATCGGCAGCATTTGCATGGTTCTAGGGTTCATTGGCCTCGTAATGCCGTTCATGCCAGGTTTTGTATTCTTTGCCATTGGCACCATCTGCTTGGCTAGCGCTTCACCGTTCCTGGCACGCCAACTCAGCAAGCAACCGCGTTTGGGCCAATTCTTNGCGCGTATCGAATCCTCGCGAGATATGGCTTTTGTCGATCGAACTAAAGTTGTGCTGTGGGCTGCTGCGGAGATATTTGTTGACAAAAAGCGCAGCTAAATCGGCCGGTATAGCGATACTCGGCGCCCTCGCCTACGACCGTATCGCCACCACCAAGCGGCCTTTTGGCGCTTCGGGACCAGGATTAAACAGCAAAGTCAGCGCGTCTTCCGAACACTTCGGCGGCTGCGGCGGCAACATCGTTTACCATCTTGCACAACTGCAACAACCCGCGTTGCTGCTAAGCGTTAGTGGTAACGACGACCAGCCCTACCGNGCCCAACTGGCCGCGCACCGCGCCGACTTGAGCGGAGTNTATCGAGATTCGCACGCCCCCTGCGCCAACGCATTCATCCTCAGCGATCCCAACGGCAGACAATTCACCGCATTCCAGCCCGGCCCCCAAATAGACGTCGCAACCTGGCGCGAACACCTCGAGGGTCTACAGACCAAGCTCAGCCGCTGCCCACTGCTGCTGTGCGCACCTTTTCCACCGGAGCTTATGCGCGCGACGATGGCTTTCACNTGCGAGTATGCACCACANGCCCTAGTGATCTGGTGTCCGGGCCAATACACCGATCAAATGAGTGCCGCCGATCTGCAACAGTGCTCAGACTACTGGCATTGGCTATTGGTCAATGAGCACGAGAGAGATTACATCAGCGCACATGCCCCCGACATTATGCAGCAGAAGACCATTGTCACTACTCGAGGCAGCGCAGCCATAAGCGTCGAAACAGCAGATGGCATACGCAGTACTTTTGCAGTGCAACCGGCAACCACCGTGGCCGACCCGACCGGCTGTGGCGATGCGTTTGCTGCCGGTCTCGCCAGCGCGCTTGTTCACGACGCGGCACAACCTCTGACACGCCTGGATCAAGCCATCGCTCAGGGTATGCAGTGCGCTAAAATCTGCCTGAGCCATCAAGGCGGACAACCGACACCCCTAAACAGGAGCGTCTATGGACACATCTCAGCACTTCAAGACACCTGATTGGTTAGCAGCACAACCACGCGAACTGTTAGGTCACTGGCCGACACCGTTGGAACAGCTACCACGCTTAAGCGCGGAGCTGGGCGGGCCGCAAATATGGGTGAAACGCGACGACTGTAGCGGTCTTGCAACAGGTGGAAATAAAACTCGCAAGCTGGAATATTTGCTTGCCGACGCCACCAACATGGGCGCTGACACCATCGTCACCTACGGCGCTGTGCAGTCGAATCATGCGCGGCAAACGGCCGCTGCCTGCGCCAAACTCGGCCTCGAGTGTCACCTGTTGTTAAGCCGTCGAGTCCCACGGGACGACGACAACTATCTAAAAAACGGCAATATGCTGTTTAACTACTTATTCGGTGCGCAAGTGCACTGCTTCGATCTCGACGAGTTCGATGATGGTCAAGCTGCTCTATTAAAGATGCTGGAGCAACGCGGAAAAACCGTGTACCAAATCCCTGCAGGCGGCTCGAGCGCGATCGGTGCGCTGGGTTATAGCCGCTGTATCAGCGAGTTGGTGTGGCAGGCGCCCTTTAAGCCCACGCAAATTATCCATGCCTCAGCCAGTGCCGGCACCCAGGCGGGCCTGGTATTTGCCAATGCCGCCGAGCACTACAACATCGACATTCTTGGCATCAATGTGTTTCATCCCGACCCGGAAACCTTAGAGCTGCGAATCGAGCGCTTGCTAAACGCCATGGCGGAACGCTTCAGCCCGCCTGCGCCGACAACGCCGCAGATTCAGATTAATCACGCCTACTTCGGCGAAGCCTATGGACAACCTACCCAAGCCGCTAAAGACGCGATCAAAATGTTTGCTGCCTGGGAGGGCTTACTACTTGATCCAGTTTATTCAAGCAAAGCCGCCGCCGCTTTGATCGACCAAATTACTCTTGGTAATTTTGATCAGCATGAGCACGTCGTGTTTATTCACACCGGTGGGGCTGCAAGTTTAAGCGCCTACCGCGACGAATTTTAACCAAAACCCCTCAGCCGGTGTGCATACCACCGCTGGGGAACAACGTCTGTCCGGTAAAATAGCTGGACTCGTCGCTGGCCAAGAACAATGCCGTGTTAGCGATTTCTTCGGCATGACCAAACCGTTGCATGGGCGTCATCTGCATGACGGTTTCCACCCACTCTGGCGACTGCCGAATACTGGCGGTCATTGGTGTTTCAATAAATCCAGGGCCTATGGCGTTAACACGTATGTTTTTCGTGGCTAATTCGGTTGCGAATACATTGGTCAGCATGATTACACCGGCTTTTGAAACGCAATAATCCGCAGCGCCAGGCAATGGTCGGCGGCCAGCGATGGACGCGATGTTGATGATTGAACCGTGGCTCTGCAGTGCCAACATATGTTGCGCTGCGAGACGATCAGTAATNGCAACACCAGTAAGATTCACGTCTAACACCCGCTGCCAGTCCGCAATGGATTTATTGAACAAGAAGTTTTGCTCCGGGTCCTCTGCTGGNGTCGACACTTCGCCGCTGACATAATTTGCTGACGAAATCCCGGCAGCGGCTACCNCAACATCCAACTGCCCATAGCGTCGAACAACATCGTCAAACAGCGCTTGTTGACTGCCTTCTTCAGTGACATTTACTGCAACGAATTCGATGCTAGCGCCGTTAACCGCCATCTCTGTTGCNGCGTTCTCGCCCCTGTCAGCNTTTATGTCTGCAATGACCACCCGCGCACCTTCTTTGGCAAAGCGCTCTGCCATAGCTCGCCCAAGACCACTAATGCCGCCCGTGATTACTGCTAACTTGCCGTCTAAAAGCATGCCCCTACCTCTCGTTATTGATGACGCTGTGACGCATCTTGGGTCGCTGTTTTGAACCCCGGATAACGGGGCTGATCTATTGCAATTTGATTCACCACGGTTGCGCGTAAGTGTGCTTGTAACGTTGGCGAATCTAATTCCACGGAGCCATCCCGCAGCCCTAGAACCAGGCGCCAACGCAAGTCGTCTAGATTAGCTGTTGATGCGCCTTGTACGTCAAACAGTTGTCTTAAGCGCTGCTCTTCACTGGCAAGGCAGGCGGCGGACAAAGCGCATTCGCGCTGCACAATATCTAAAGAATTGGCTGCGACCCGCGCCATGAATTGTGCGCGCCCTTGGGTCTGGCTCATAACATCTTGGCGCAAAAAGTCACTGACACTGGTTAATAGCTCATCCACCCTTGGCATCGCTGCTGGCATGGTCTGCGGCGTCTCTAATACAACCGACCCTGGTATGAGCAAATTCACACAGTCGACTTGGCATTCGGAGGAACGCCGACCAATTGCCGGTCGCTCTACAGTCTTGTCGGGACCATTACGATAATGCTCCGCCATGCCAAGACAGCCTACAGCCCACCAAAAAGAACCGAACACCTGCCAAAACCTGACCGCCTCGGCATCAACCGGCGTACCGCTTACCGACTCGTAGCCAGCGAATAAGTCAGCGATTTCGCCAAAACCGCCAACAGGCAAATGGTCTCGGCCAAAGCGCCACGAATGCGTGAGGATCCAACCCAGATCGCGCATCGGATCGCCAATATGCGCAACTTCCCAGTCCAATACCGCGACAATACCGCTGTTGTTCACCATCACGTTGCCGTTGCGAAAATCGTTATGCACTAGCGCCGGGTGAACATTCTGCGGCAAGTTATCTAATAACCAACGAGCGCTGTAGTCGATCATCGGTTGGGCAATGTTAAGGTCTTGATAGCGCTGCCAGGTCTGACGCACGTACTCCTCTGCGGACAGTTCCTGCAGATGCTGATCCAAGCCGCTGGCGGCTAAATCTATGCCGTGAATCCGCGCCAACACCTCACCGCAGCGGCGGGCAAGTTGCGGCCGGATCTCGTCGAGCTCCGGTGCTTTAACAATTTGCGCACCGAGCGTGAAACCCTCCAGCCATTGCATGATGAAACCTGGGCCAATACCGTCTTGCTGCTGCAGTACGTAATGTACTTCTGGTTCCGGCACCCCAGCCGCAGCAGCGGTCTGCATGAGCAGCGCCTCCACGGCCAAACCAGGATGCGACGCCGTAATTTCACCCTCAACGCCACCAGAAGCACGACGCATGGCTAACACCGACGAGCCGCCACTGGCACGAGTAAATTCAATTCGATAAGTCTCTCTGGCNCCGCNCCACCAGATAGTCGTTCCAACGTCTGCAAAGACTGGAAGTCCTCAAACACGTGCGCTAACACTTGCGCTACTCGCCGCTGCATCTCCTCATGGGTTAACTCAAGCGCCGCTTCCATAACCTTAGGACTCTTTTACACCCTTCGGTGCGCGTTGATTCATAAACCCAAACAAGTAGCCCGCCACTCGGCGCATTTGGATTTCTTCTGCGCCTTCGGTAATGCGGTAACGACGATGATGGCGATAAATATGTTCGAACGGTTTATGTCGAGAATAACCGAGACCGCCATGNACCTGCATAGCGCGATCCGCCGCTTCGCAACATAGGCGATTCGACCAGTAATTACACATAGACACCTTGTCAGACACGGAAAACGCTCCATAGGTGTCCATTTGCCAGGCCGTTTTGTGAATCAATGCACGCAGCATTTCACACTGGGTCTGCAGCTCTACCAACGGAAACTGTATGCCTTGGTTGTTTGACAGCGGCTTACCAAAAGGTGCCCGATGCTTNGCGTATTCAATAGATTCGTTAATACAGAATTGTGCAGCGCCGAGTGACGACGCAGCTTGGCGAATACGGTTTTCGTTAAAGAAGTGTTGCACCACCGCCAAGCCTCGGCCCTCACCGCCAAAAATCGAGGCATGCGGAACGCGGACATTCTGCATCGAAATGCGNCCATGATCGGTCGGCATATTAAACGTCCAGAGCATTTCTTCGACCTTAAAACCGTCACTGTCGGTCGGCGTTAANAACGCCGTTATGCCGTTGCCGTCGCCGGCTTTGCCACTGGTACGGGCAAAGATCAGATCATATTTGGCCTTATGAATGCCGGTNTTCCAGGTTTTTGCGCCATTAATTATCCACTCATCACCGTCCCGCTCGGCCACGGTTTCCATATGCGTGGCGTCAGATCCGTGATCCGGTTCGGTAATACCAAAGGCAAAACCAGCCCGGCCTTCCGCTAGGTCGTCTATCCATTGCGCCTTTTGNTCTTCAGTACCGTACTCAATCATCAGCAGTAGTCCGACGTTATTNCCGACGATCGAATGCTCATTTTGTAGATCGTTGTGCAAACCAAGGCCCTTGGTTGCCAGGTGCTCGCGGATGATTGCCATATCAAGGTTGGTGCCGTTGCCACCGCCGTATTCCTCTGGCAGCGGGTATCGATAGTGTCCCGCCGCATCAGCAACCCGCTTGGCTTTTGCCAGCAGCGCTTCCCAGTCCTCGTTTGGCAAGCCATTGCGCTCCCAATCCGTCCTTGCGTCTTCNCGGCGGTGATCGAAGAAACGAATNTTATCTTCCGCCTGCTCTAGCGGTTTGATCTCTTTTTCNATGAACTGATCCAGTTCATCCAAGTAGTTTTGCAGTTTTGCTGGAATATCAAAGTTCATCACTCTCTCCCTGGTTATCCTTGATGTGNCTTGGCGGGGCTANGNCCCACGCTATCGCGCCTGCNATGAACGCGCGAAACTGTTCCTCTTGATAAGTTGCTGGCGTGTGGCCCANCGCACTGTAGAACACCCGCCCTTTGCCTACGGTATGCCACCAGACCATAGGATGATCTGCACCCATTGGGCTTTTTTCTGGGTCGTAAGTGGCTTCGTCAATGCTGATCAAAACCTGGGTTTTACNCCGCGGGCTAGCGGCAAAGTTATACCACTCATCTGCGCGCACCCAAGCGCTGGGCAAATGCGCGGTGGCTGGATGACTGTGATCTTCAACCACCAAGGTGNCTTGTTGAATGTGTNGGATCATTGGGTGGTCGACAAACTGCGCCCGCAGTGCCTGATCGAAATACCAAGACCAATCGTAGCTTTGGTCGCCGCCCGCTGCGTGCTGGGCCAGCANCGTCCCACCGCGCTCAACATAGTCCCGTAACGCTTGTCTTTGCGCCTGCGTCCATACCGTTCCGCTTTTNTGGTTCAACACAATCAAACGAAAGCGCTGCAAATTCTCTGGCGTGAACACTGCGCCATTTTCGGTATGGTAAAACTGCCAGCCATACGCCACNGCCANTTCGTCAAGCATTGCAATGGACGCAGCGATGCTNTCGTGATGCCGATAGCCATTGGTTTTCGAAAAACTCAAAATTGGCACGGCGCCAAGATCAGCCGGCAACGGCGGCGCACTGGTGTCCAATACCGGCGCCCGAAACAACTGCGGCTGCTGAATCGCCATGCGTATGTACAACTGATTCTCATAAGCTACTAGGCCACCTACCACGAACAACGCTAATAGTCCGTATAAGGCTAACTTGCGCTTGGCCACTAGATCGCTCCGGCCTGCAGTTGCCTAACAGCGTAGTCGGCCGCGCGCGCTGTTAGCGCCATATAGGTTAGCGACGGGTTCACACAAGANGACGACGTCATGCAAGCGCCATCNGTGACNAACAAGTTTGCTGCTGCGTGTGCCTGGTTATAGGCGTTCAATACCGCCTCGCTGGGATCATGGCCCATGCGCGCCGTTCCCATCTCGTGAATGGCCGCACCGCCAATCATAGGNCTGCTATAGCTCTCTATATCGGTGGCCCCTGCTGCTTCCAACATAGCCACCGCTTGCTCCACTAAATCTTCTCGGTGGCGCCNTTCGTTGTCACCAAATTCGAACTTAAACGTCGCTAGCGGAATGCCAAACCGATCTTTTTTGCTGCCATGCAGCCGCATGGTGTTGTGCGCATAAGGCAGAATTTCGCCAAACCCACCTAGTGACATACGCCACGGTCCTGGTGTTCGCAGGCTGTTTTTGAACTCGGCACCAAAACCTGGTGTGCGCGCAACCAACTCATGCCAGCCTATACGACCGGCCCCGCCCTGGTATCCATAGCCGCGGGNGAAGCCAACGCCGTCGTCTCCCTGCACATTCCTAAATCGCGGTATGTAGATACCGTTAGGTCGATAGCCATAGGGATAATACTCTTCGAACCCTGGAATAATCCCCCGCGCGCCGGCTCGATACGTATGATCCATCATGTAGCGACCTAACGCATCGCTTGCGTTGGCAAAACTACGACCGTGATCGCCGCCAGGAGAATTCAGNAATATCTGCGTTGATCCGATGGTCGACGCGCACAAAAAAACCAACTTAGCGCTGAGACGACTGCGTTCCCCCGTTTGCGTATCAACAATACGCACAGCAGTCACCCGCTGAGCTTGCTGGTCGTATTCCAAGCTCTCGACTAAGGCGTTTGCGCGTAACGATAAGTTACCCGTAGCCTGCGCCGCCGGAAGCGTGCTGCTCAAGGAACTAAAATATGATCCGGCGGTACAACCACGATGACATGGTCCGCAATAATGGCATGGCGCACGTCCGGGCAATGGTTCCGTTAACGTCGCCGTACGACCTATTGTCATCACTCGATCCGGGAACCGCTCAGTAATTTTCTTTGCGACGTAATCCTCTACCACGTTCATTTGCATCGGCTTTTGAAACTCGCCATCTGGCAAATGCGCCAAATCCAGTTTCTGGCCACTGACACCAATGAACTTTTCCACATAGGAATACCACGGTGCTATGTCGCGGTAGCGAATCGGCCAATCTATCCCCGCCCCATCAAGTTTGTTGGCTGCAAAATCTAGATCACTCCACCGATAGCTCTGACGTGCCCATAACAGCGACCGGCCACCCACTACATCGGCTCTGAGCCAATGAAAAGGTTCATCAGGGTTGTAGTCGTAGGGATTTTCTTGATCATTGTTCCAGAAATGCCGAGTGGTTTCGTCAAACGCGTAAGAAGTTGACTGCACCGGATACTCTTGTTCGTACAATTCTCTCGGGCGCATCCCCATATTCGGACGCTGCCACGGTGGTTGGTGCTCGCCGACATAGTCTTTGCCATGAGTCAGAGGCTTACCGCGCTCCAACAGCACAACTTGCAGACCTTTTTCTGCTAACTCTTTTGCCGCCCAGCCACCACTGATACCAGAGCCGACAACGATTGCGTCCACTTGTTCTGCGCCTACTAACTCGACCACTGTTTACCCACCTTATTCAACTTAAAATAGCCGTCGTAGCGGCCTGGCATGGGCACGTATTGCCGCTCTTGCTTGGTACCCTCTTCAGAAAAGTAATAACCCACCACGGTAAGTTCTTTTAAGCGCCCGAAGGCTTTGCCGTCGGCGCTTTCCAGACGGCTTAATAACACCACCTGATCAACGCTGTTTAGGCTGACAAAGTCTGTTTGCCATTCGCGCTGCGCTTGACTCTGCAGCGCATCTAAGCCGTCGAGTAATTCCTCAAGTTCAGCGCGCTGCAGCCAGGTGCTTGTGACATAGTCCATAAACTCCCCCACCCCCACCGCTAAAGCACTGGGCGTGTCGGTGGCTGGCATAATCAAATCTGCGCAGCGATGCGCTACCGCTCGTTGCTGCGATGACCAACGCGCCGCCGCGGCCAGCCTCTGAGTTGGCGGCACGTTAACGGCACTGGCACAACCCGGTGTAATGGCGGCGCCCAGCACAACCGCCAAACCTTTCAACAAGTCCCGGCGCTGGAGGTCGTCCAACTCTAAATCAGGCTTCGTCATACTGAACCCCTACGTTCTATAAACCACAACACGGCAAATACCGGTATGAGTAATAACGGAATGACCGCGACTACTTGAAAAGATTGTGTGGACGCCATCCGCACCACTTCNGCTAATGCGTCCCCTTGCAGAGCCGAAAACTCTGCAACACCGCCAGCAGCAGCGATTTTCGCCTCATCAAATACGCGCCCCATTACCGGCAGCAAAAACTGGGTCGCTAACCCTCCCGCGAAACCCATCAGGCCAATCATCAAAGCACCCCCGGCAGGATACCGTTCAGCAACAGCGCCGATCATGGTCGGATAGAAATAACAAATACCCAGCGCCCACAGTGTGGCCGCTGCGAATGCGGCAAGCGGAGAACTAGCAATGCCGAGGAAATACAAGCCCGGCGCCGCGAATACACAGCCTAGAGTCAAAAGCCCNGGCGTAGACAACCGCTTAACCAGCGANCCGGCAAAGTGTCGACNNATAAAAATCAGCACATTNGTGTAGATAAGTACCCACAACCCGGACATGCCGACAACATTGGTCAAGGTCACATTGACCCACTGACCCGGCGCTAGCTCGGCAGTCACCGTCCCCATCATGCAGATAAACCAAATCCAGAAACCCGGAGACTGGTACAACTGCTGGAACATTTGTTGATAACTAAGCCCCATGGCTACNCGCTCGGTCACCGGGAACTCTGCCCGTCGCACCATGACCANCAACACCAACGCAGGAATCATCAACACCAGCAGGTTCNCTTGCCAGGGTATCTGTACCCCCGCAATGAAAATTCCGAGCAAACCGCCAATCACAATGCCTGCGGGCCACCACGCATGAAGAATGTTTAAGCGATGGGTTTTTTCCTCCGGGTACGCGGCGGCCACCAACGGATTCGTCGCGGCCTCAACTGCACCCCAGCCCAGACCGGTAAGCAGCAACCCCATGTAGATGACCCAATAAGCGGCAGTAGACGGCGTCATCAGTGACGCTGCGAGCACCATGACGCTGCCAAAGAAATAGCCAAACGCCGCGAACACTAGCATGCGTCGCATGCCGATAAGGTCGACTAAGGCAGCACCGAACAACAAGGTCAATGCAAAGCCGATGAACGTTGCCGCCAGCACTTCTGCGGCCATAGTGGCCGAGCGCGCCAGGTTCAGCACGTCGAACACTTCACCCTGCAAGTCACCAATAATCGACGTGCGTACCGCAAAGCCAAGGCCAATCATAAAAATGGCCAAATTCGACAGCACAAACAGCAGGCGTCTGTTTGCTGCCAACTGTGAATTATCGCTGATCATTACTCCCCCTCCCTGNCCCCATTATTGATGGCTTCGGCACTCAGGGGAATAGTTGATTTTTACCTAAACGCATCACGAGTTGACCTTCTTTTCAACACTCAGAATAAATTCTCAAGTCGGCATAAAGTCGCCACGCCCCTCTGGCGTGAGGTCGAGTAAATTCCACAATGGCCACAGGGTGTCCAAGTGTCGCGGCTGCCCCTGACGCGCCACTAGTAACAATTCAGATGACCAATAGTGATGCACACGGCCCCCGCGTTTGACAAAAACATGGCACATAGGCCGTTGCCCGCCGAACTGATCTTCACTGTGGTAGGCCGAGGCGAATCGATTACCTGCGGCGGACAACCAGTTCAAATCTTGCCAACCCCGAGCCGCAACCATCTTTTGCAGTCGCGGATACGAACTGCGTGCTATCACCACAAGATCAACGCGACGCTCTAGTTGCGGCAACTGACCCAACAAGCCTGCGACAAAACTCGCGCACATCGGGCACGGCCGCTGGTCGTCTGGACCGAACATAAAGCTGTAGGCTATGAGGGTTTGATGCCGCTGAAATTGGTCCGCAAGCTGAGTTTTGCCATTCGCACTGTCGAACTCGTAATCACCGACCAAACCACCTAACGGCAACTCACGGCGCAACGCTGCCACCGTTTCGACTTGTTCGCGCAGCGCAGCCTCTGCCGCCAACAGCTTATCGCGGTGCTGTCGGTATGCCGGGCTTTCGTTGGGAAAACGCATTTCGGTACTCACGTTCATGGTCACGTCCTTTGGGATCTAAATACCACCCAATAGCCGCCTTGCGGATGCCAATTGCAACCTCGATTGGACCCAGCGGTAGCAAATGCCGGACAAACCGGGCGGTGAGCGCACAGCTTTCGGCTACAGAGTTGCTGACCACTCAAACAACAAAGCTNCGCAGCCTGGATAAAAGCAGGTAATCTTTCTCCACCACAAACTAGGGGGGTGGGATGAATCGATTTTTCAAAGTCTGCGCCAGCGTCGTTTTTTTGCTGCTGGTGTTTTTCGTAGCAACCCGCTTTACCGACGGACCGTTAGGGGTCATTACCGGCGGCACGTTCAGTAGCGGTGAGGTGGTGAGCACTGAGCCAGACTGGCGCTTCGTTAAAGACCACGAGACCGTGGAGTTTCAGCTATTAAGTCCTGCACGCTCACGCACATCTTGGATCGTTGAGCACAACGGCCGCATTTATATTCCCAGCGGCTACATGCTCAGCACGGTAGGCAAAATCTGGAAACAATGGCCCCTGCATGCCGAGCAAGATGGTCGCGCTATTCTGCGCGTTGACGGCAAGTTGTACCCTCGACAACTTGTGCGCATCAAAGACAGTCCTGAACTGCCCGGTGTGCTGGCAGAGCTGAGCCGTAAGTACGCCAACAACATGACCATCTCTACTAGCGAAGTAGCAAGCGGCTCGCTGTGGATCTTTGAGTTGGTGCAACGCTGAATACCGAGCACCAGGGAGCATTTAATGTCTGATACGCAGCAAGCCTTTAGCGGGTTACGGATCATCGATTTCACCCAGGTCCTAGCTGGGCCATTTGCCACACAACAGTTGGCGCAACTGGGCGCCGACGTGATAAAGATCGAGCAGCCAGGTGCTGGCGACATTACCCGCGGCTTAATGTCTTCGGGCAGCGACGGCATGGCTCCCTCATTTTTAACCTGCAATTTGGGCAAACGCGCCATAACTCTCGATTTGAAGCACCCAAAAGCCCGCGACATAGTGCATCGCCTAGTCGCCACCGCAGACGCCGTGGTGGAGAATTTCAAACCCGGCACCATCGAAAAGTTGGGCTTTGGCTACGAGGAATTAAAAGCGATTAAACCAAACTTAGTGTACGCCTCGATTTCTGGCTACGGCCAGAGCGGCCCAAAATCAGCATTGCCAGCTTTTGACGGCGCCATTCAAGCGTCATCTGGCATGATGAGCATCAGTGGCCATCCCGAATCTGGACCAACTCGTAGCGGCTACTTTTCTGTCGACATGAGCACGTCGCTGAATGCTGCTTTTGCGATTAGCGCTGCGCTGTTTCGTCGTCATGTTACCGGCGAGGGCCAGCGCATAGACGTATCTATGCTGGACACCGCGGTGGTGATGCAAGCACCACAAATGAGCAATTATCTGGTTACCGAAACACTTCCAGAACTTATGGGCAACCGTTCGCCAACGAAGTCACCTACCGCTAACGTGTTTGCTAGCGCTGACGGCTTCGTGCAGGTCGTTGCGCTACGCGAAACCCATGTGAAAGCCTTGTTCGCCCTGCTACAAGCACCAGAACTCTACGCCAGCTATCCAGAGCCAGCCATGCGCATNGCCAATACCGACGCCATCAATGCGATCATAAAGCCAGCACTCGCTGCACAGACCAGCGCCTATTGGATCAGCGAGTTGGGCAAACTGGGCATACCATGCGCACCGATCCAAACCCTAGACGAGGTTGCCGCCGANCCACAGTTNGAGCATCGACTGATTTTTACCGAAATACCTCATCCACAATCGCCAAACACCAACGTTAAGGTTGTTAGTGCAAGTCACGTCAGCGAACCAGCACCACCTCGCGTGCAACGCCCCACCCCTACTNTGGGTCAAGACAACGACAGCGTGCTCAGAGAACTGGGTTACAGCAATGATGAGGTCGCCCAGTTTCGCACTGAAGGCGTAATTTAGACGTTGTAACAAGCNACTACTCTACCCAGTCTGCNGACCCCAACACAGCGCCGTCTTATCTTCGGTTTTTTCCGTCGNGTCGGATGCGCTATCATGCNGCCTCTGATAGCGGATACTATTTTATGAGCGACCCCCAGCATCACCGTCTCATCGTTTTAGGCTCAGGCCCAGCCGGATACACNGCCGCTCTCTACGCTGCCAGGGCTAACCTGCAACCCGCTCTGATAACTGGGGTTGAAGTCGGTGGGCAATTGACCACCACCACTGAGGTAGAAAACTGGCCCGGAGGTCACGAAGCGCTCCAGGGGCCAGAACTGATGATGCAAATGGCGGAACATGTCGAACGCTTCGACGCTTCGACTATCAACGACCACATCCACACCAGCCAGTTGAGTGACAGTGGCCGACATACTTTGATCGGCGACCAAGCCACCTACACCTGCGACGCATTAATCATCGCCACCGGCGCGTCGGCCAAGTATCTCGGTCTGGCCAGCGAAGAATCATTCAAAGGCCGCGGCGTGAGTGCCTGCGCTACCTGTGACGGCTTTTTTTATCGCAATCAAGAAGTGGCCGTAATTGGCGGTGGCAACACCGCGGTAGAGGAGGCTTTATACCTGTCAAACATCGCCAGCAAGGTCTATCTGGTGCACCGCCGAGATAGCTTGCGCTCCGAGAAGATTCTGCAGCAACGATTGTTTGCAAAGGACAACATCGAGCCACTNTGGAACCACCAACTCGACGAAGTGCTGGGTGATNCCAGTGGCGTTACCGGTATGCGCATACGACACAACGANGGCGACATGCAGCAGATCGATTTAGCCGGTGTCTTCATCGCCATTGGGCATTCGCCCAACACCAACATTTTCGCCGATCAACTCGACATGCACGGCGGNTATATTCGTATCCACAGCGGAACAGAGGGCAACGCCACCGCCACCAGTGTGCCGGGCGTATTTGCCGCCGGCGACGTTGCCGACCATATTTATCGACAAGCCATCACCAGCGCCGGTTTCGGCTGCATGGCGGCGTTAGACGCCGAGCGCTTTCTCGACGCTCAGTAGCGATACAACCCTATTGCTGGGTCGTAGGAATGCGTTGCGCAATCTTCTGCGACCAGATTTTCGGACCCTCTATGTGCACCGAATTGCCTCTGGAGTCGACGCTCACCGTNACCGGCATGTCTTGCACCTCGAACTCGTAGATGGCTTCCATACCNAATTCTGGAAATGCCAGCAGCGTCGACTTCTTAATTGCTTTGGCCACCAAAAACGCAGCACCCCCGACCGCAATCATGGACACCGCCTGGTTATCGCGTATCGCCTCGATGGCTGTTTGGCCGCGTTCTGCTTTGCCTATCATCCCCGCCAGTCCAGTGTCTTCCAACATGCGACGAGTGAACTTATCCATGCGCGTCGCGGTAGTCGGCCCAGCAGGCCCCACCACTTCGTCTCTAACNGGGTCAACTGGCCCAACGTAGTAAATCACCCGGTTGGTAAAATCCACCGGCAGCGCCTCGCCGTTGTCTAACATGTCCACCAGTTTCTTGTGCGCGGCATCGCGCCCAGTAAGCATTTTCCCGGAAAGCAGCAAGGTGTCACCAGACTGCCAACTGCGCAATTCTTCCTGGGTAAGCGTATCCAGGTTGACGCGCTTCACTTCGTCACCCAACTCAAANTTTATGTCAGGCCATTCGTTCAANTCTGGCGCTGCAAATTCAGCTGGGCCACTACCATCTAAAGTAAAGTGCACATGCCGGGTCGCACTGCAATTTGGAATTACCGCCACCGGCTTATTCGCAGCATGGGTTGGATAGTCCTTCACCTTGACATCCAGCACCGTCGTCAGGCCACCCAATCCNTGAGCGCCTATGCCGAGCGCATTTACTTTTTCAAATAATTCCAATCGCAGCTCTTGCAANTGGTCNGCNGGGCCANTGGCTTTAAGTTCGTGCATGTTCAGTGGTTCCATCAACGACTCTTTCGCCAACAACATGGCTTTTTCCGGGGTGCCGCCAATACCAACGCCTAAAATACCCGGTGGACACCAGCCTGCGCCCATCGACGGAATCACGCTGAGTATCCAATCTACGACCGAATCCGATGGGTTAAGCATGGCGAACTTTGCCTTCGCCTCGCTACCNCCACCCTTGGCCGCTACTTCAATCTCGACCTTGTCGCCCGCGACGATCTTGGTGTGAATCACCGCCGGTGTATTGTCTTTGGTGTTGGCCCGCGCGCCATCTGGATCGGTCAACACAGAGCCGCGCAACACATTGTCGGGGTNGGTATAGCCTCGCCGCACGCCTTCGTTAATCATGTCCTCAAGACTCAGCTGAGCCTCCCACTGCACATCCATGCCTACGGCAATGAGCACATTTACAATGCCGGTATCTTGGCAAATCGGCCGCTTGCCGATGGCACACATTCGCGAGTTGACCAAAACTTGGGTCAGGGCCGCTTTGGCTGCGGGCGACTCCTCGTGCTCCCATGCTTGTCGCATAGCACGGATAAAGTCTGTTGGGTGATAATAAGAAATGTACTGCAACGCATCGGCGACGCTTTGAATTAAATCTTCTTGCTTAATTACAGCCATGTTTTAGTCCTTAAATCAGGCCTCGGCAGCAAGCCCAGGCACTTCACAAAATAGTTCTGTCTCAATAANCTGACTAACGTAACGGTTGCGGTTGGCCCCCGCGCACCAGGTCGGCATGACCATGGAGTACAAACCGCTACCGCCGGCCATGAGCACCAAAATGTCCTCTGGCTTGTCAAAACAGCGGTATTCATCAGCCGAGAAGCGCTGAGCAAAAGTTTTGGCAAAGTGCTCGAGCTGAGATTTCGGATAGTGGGTCGCCTGCCACAGGCCTTGTTGAATATCAGCTCGGCTCCAGTTGCTGCGGGCGAAAATATGCGCATGTTCGGGGTTCAAAATCACGNCGGCNCCGCCNCCNGNCAGCACCGCGTTATTCGTTCCCATATTGGCCACCCCTATAGCCAATACCTGTAATAACTTTTGCGCGTCTTCAGGGTCGTCCGCATCACCGCTGTAAATCACCGAATGTGGCGCCTCGGCACCGATCACGGTGACCACGCTGTCACTCGCGGTAAAACCNAGGTCCGTGTGCATGGGTGGAAACGGCGAGTGCTCTTCGTCTTCAGCCAAGCAATAGGTGAACTTACCAGGATGACCGAGCAGTGCCATGTCCGACTCGCCCGGNCGCGCNCCGCCNATGTTCAGCATGCACAGACGTAACGCCCGCCCAATGCTGGCGTTGGCCCGATGCCCGGGACCTAAGGCGCCAAAGCCACTGGCTATGGGACCGCAATCGCTACGCGCAGGACCATTGACGATAATCAAAGGCGCGGTGCAATGCGTGGTTGACTGCATTTCTGTTAAGTCAAATTCGGGTTGTAAAACCGCCTGTACCGCCGCAATCACCACTGGCATGTGATCTGGTAAACACCCTGCCATACAGGCCGCAACAGCGACTTTTTCTATGGTGGCCGCGCCATTCCCAGGCCCCATAACGCCCAGCAGCAAATCTGCGTCCAACCCGGTGGCCAATACCAATCGAGCAACACGTTCGGCTGTTGGTATGACCACCGGTAAGCCGTCGGTCATCCCTTGCGCGTGTAACTGCTCTAATGCCGCAGATTCATCTGTCGCGGTTAAANAATCAGTCATTCAACCAGCCTTGCATCAAGTCAGGTAGGGTTGCCGCCGCCACCTGGCGCAGGTTTTGCTCGCCGGACCCGGCTAACGGATGGGGTAACTGTACGCGAGGGATATCNGGCNTGCCTAAAGACTGCGCCACAAAATTGCCCTGAGGCCAAAAGTCTTCGGTAACCAAAGCCACCGCAGGAACCCCAAGCCGCGCCAAGTTAATGCCGTCACGCACGGTGCCGGAAGTGCAACTGCCTCAATGCCCGTATGCTGCGACGACAGCGCGGCAACTGCCGCGGATCTCTTGCAGCATGGATTCTGGCGCCGTGATCGACGCATTGCCCTTGTTCCAAATTCGTAGTTCTAAGTCAGCGAATTGAGCTTGTAGAGCATCTCCCAAAAGCCGCAGAAAACGCTCAGAGTCCGCAAAGCCATTCGCTAGCAATCCAATAGTCGCCGTTGTATTTATCCCATCGGCGAGATCAAACGCCAAGGTATAAGGCTCTTCTGCTTGGGCAGACGAACCTTGCGGGTTGTGAAATTCAATCATGATGCCTCTCGACGCGCGCACTCGGCGCTGTGTTTAAGAGCGCAGAGTTTACCCGAGTGACCACCGCTTCCCCAGCAACGCGCCCAGAAAATTCGCCGCCAATTAGCGAGAGCCACTAAGGCGCAACACAGCGCGTCAAAGTTTTGTCATACCATTGTCAATGAATTTTACTAGCGTTTGGTATTCTGAATGACGCTACTTGCAGAGGACGGGTATGAAAAGCAAACAAATCGGCATGATCGCGATCGCCTTGGTGGTCCTTATCCTAGTCTTTAACAGCTTCGTAATCGTCAACAGTGGTCGCGTTGGGGTCGTACGTACCTTGGGTGCTGTGCAACCAGAAGCGCTAAAGGAGGGCTTTCACTTCAAGAAACCTTTCGTCGACAGCGTCGAGGAGATCGACGTGCGATTGCGCAAAGCGGAGAACGAGGCCGGAGCCGCTTCGAAAGACTTACAAGTGGTGCGCACCCGAGTTGCGGTGCAGTACTCACTGACCGCAGACGTGACGCCTTTGACCTTTCAAAAGATCGGACCCAGGGCCATCGTCGAAACGACCTTAATCAATCCTGCCATTATGGAATCGGTTAAGGCGGTCACCGCGTTATATACCGCCGAGGAACTGGTCACCAGCCGTGCCGAGGTCAAAACCAACATTCAAACGGCGATTGAAAACTTTATTAACACCACCCTCGAACAAAAAGGGGTGGCAGGTGCCATGAGTTTGGCAAACGTAGCAATTACCGATTTCGATTTCTCAGAAGAGTTTAATCGCGCGATCGAGGAGAAAGTAAAAGCCGAGCAAGAAGCGTTAAAAGCTAAAAACGAAAAGCTCCGTCGCGTCACCCAAGCAGAGGCTGCGGCGGCTGAGCGCGAACTGGCCGCAGACGCTGAGGCGTACCAAATCGAAGCTGCCTCGCG
>NHET02000105.1 GCA_002170355.2 Gammaproteobacteria bacterium TMED92 | reverse complement strand
ATGACCAAGTGTTGCCGCTGCTAAAGGAACGCAGCGTATCAGTGGTGACTCAGCCTGGCTTCTTGTGGCAGCGCGGGGATCAGTATTTAAGAGATCTGCCAGCATCTGACGTTGCGGTGCTGTATCGCCACCGCGCTCTCCTCGAAGCAGGCATCAATGCTGTGGTAAGCAGTGACGCGCCTTATGGACCGCTAAATCCGTGGTTGGTAATGGCAGCTGCCGACCGACGAGTGACTCGCACGGGTCACATTATTGGCGAGGCAGAGACAGTCCCGCCGCAACAGTCCTTGTGCGGATATCTGTTGCACAAGCACGACTTACACGAACCCATGCGCCAAGTATCGATCGACGCCGATGCCGACTTGTGTGTTCTGACCAAACCGTGGTCTGAGGTCAAAAACAACATTGCTCAAACACAGGTACGCGCGACCATTTGCGCAGGACAGATGGTTTACTTCGAAAAAAATAGCCAGCGCCGACAAACACTACTTTAATGCAATAGATCGCTTAGTTGCGCCAACACTTACCGTTACTCGTCGGTTTGCCGCGTGCCCTTTGGGATCCGTGTCTTGTTGCGCCGGCTGAGTCTCGCCATAGCTGTGCAGGGTAAGTCTTGAGGCCTCTAGTTCCACTCGCTGCAGCAATGACGCCGCTATCAACTCGGCTCTGTTTCGAGACAGCTTCATGTTGTAGTCCGCGTCGCCGCGATTGTCGGCGTGACCGGTAACTGCGACCTCGCTGGTAGGGTTGTTATTGATAAACTCTTGCAGTCGGCGCAGCTTTTCGTTGTGCGCAGCGCGTGGAGCAAACGAGTCAGTGTCAAAGTAAAACACCTCGCTGGCGGCGACTTGTTCACTTTGCATAACATAGCAGCCCTGCGAGTCTATTCTCGCGCGTCGGTTGGTAGTCGCAGGGCAATTGTCTATAGAGTCGGGAACGCCGTCTTTATCTCGATCCGGCACACAACCCGTGTCGTCTACTAACGTGTTAACGGCTGTATTTGGACATAGGTCGAGAGCGTTCGGCACGCCATCTTGGTCATCGTCTATGGGTGTTGACGCGGCTGCCGCTGCTTTCAGAGTTGGCGCAGGGCTACCAAAACGGTGTTGAAACCCTAGGCTAGTTACTGTGCCTGCGTATACAGAATCTAAAGAGCGAAATGATCTCACTTCTGCGCGTAGATCAGTGAAGGCACCTAAAGCATGCTTAAGCCCCACAGCGATGTTGTAGACATTGCTATCATCGTCGGCGGCACCCTCTACGGCGTAGTCGATGGCACCGAGACCGGTCGACACATAGGGCACAAATACGTCGTTGCTGGGGAGATGATACAGGGCGTCAAGATGCCAGCTGTCAATGTCGATGTTCGGTTTGCCAGAGGTTTTCAATGTCGAACTAGCTTGTTGCCGAACAAATTCAACTGCCCACTTGTTGCTGAATTGGTAGCCCACGCCCAAGCCAAAACCGGTGTCTTGTCCGAAGCCTTTGATGTTGCCAGACGTTGCGACCCCAGCATGCGGGTGCACTGTTATTCCAGAATGTTCCGTGGCATGTGCAACGGCGGGAGCTAACAAAACGAGCATGAGTAGCGCAGCGCTGGGTTTAACCAGCAATGGGTGGAGCATGTTTAACATCAACATAGCAGTAGCCTCAGCAATGATGGGTTTGGCGCAGGACTACAACTACCGCGAGCGCTGTTCTGCGGCAACCTAGTCTATTCTGAGGCGCGATAGCTAGGCTGTTAGCAAGATGGAAGGCAGAATTTACTGGCTGAACGGTAGGTGGGCGACTACAGGTGCCATGAGCTTAGTGCTTGAGCGAGAAAGGGGGGAGGCTCCCAAGCGAAGCTTGCGCCACGCTTGAGAGTCGTCAACAGCGAACCGGTTAGTCGGGTAATCCCAATACCCGCTTGGCAATAATGTTCTGCTGCACTTCGTTGGTGCCGCCGTAAATGGTCACGGCTCGGTCGCGTAACCAGCTACGCGTAGACTCCAGCTCAGCGTCACTGAATTCATNACTCTCCCAGACTAGGCCAGCAGTGCCACGCAAGCGTGACTTCAGCTCTGANCCGGATCGCGATAGTGTTGANCCCACGAGTTTGAAAATAGANGTGGCGGCGCCCGGTGCACCGGTAGATTTGCTCTCTTCTACCACTCGGCGCGTAGTCAGAGCGAGGGCTTGTTCGGCCATCACTTGATCCAACACATCCTCGCGACTCGCGTCATCGGCAATGCGCCCCTGAGCGTCCGCACCAACATATTGTTTGGCAATTTCTGCGTAGGGATTGGCCTTGGGTNTAGCGACAGCTTNCTTCTTGTCGTCTTTTTTCGGCTTGCTGCGAGTTGTTGCGTTGCGCTCGTACTGCAGCAGACGCTTACCAACACTCCAGCCTTTGTTCATCTCACCGATCAGGTCTTCGCGTTTTGCTACCGCGTTATCAAAAAAGGTTTCGCAAAACGGTGANGANCCAGAGATCAGTTTGATTGGTTTAACGGTAACNCCNGGCTGGTCCATGGGNAGCAGNACAAAGCTGATGCCNTCATGTTTCGGTGCGTCCGGGTCAGTTCTTACCAAAGCGAACATCCAGTTGGCGTATTGAGCNCCNCTGGTCCAGATNTTTTGTCCGTTAATGATGAATTCGTCGCCTTCGAGTACCGCTTTCGTTTGCAAGCCAGCAAGATCAGAACCGGCGCCTGGCTCGGAGTAGCCCTGACACCATTGTGCTTCGCCGGTGACGATGCGTGGAATGTGGCGTTGTCTTTGTTCCTCGGTGCCAAGCTCCAAGATTGTTGGTCCAATCATTGCGAGGCCCATACCGGTGGCCGGTGGTAGCGCTTTGATGCGAGCCATTTCTTCCGCCAATACCTGGTGCTGCTCGCGGCTTAAGCCGCCGCCACCGTACAGGGTAGGCCATGCTGGTGCAGTCCAGCCTCGCGTTGCAGCGCGGTCACGCCACTCCAATGCCTCGTCGGTCTGATACAGTTCATAAGCGTCCTCGAAATGCACAGCGCCAATGCGCATGCTTTGGGGACAATTACTTTCCAACCAATCTCTGGTTTCTTCACGAAAGACTTGTAACTCCATCTATCAACCTCGTTGTTACTTCTATGGATTGCGGATTTTGGTGAATTATGCGGTTTCGTTATGTTGACGCCAGCCATGCCTTGAGCAAACGTTGCATGGCTGCGGAATTTGGCGAAGCGTCTAAAGCATGTCTAGTTTATGCGTACACGTTAGCTCTGACCATAAACGCTTTTAGCGCGTTTTTTAGCCGTTTGACCTTGTGCTCTATGTGCACGGTTTCCGGCAAGTAGGTCGGTGGATCTGAAACTAAATTGCGGATCCGCAAACTGCAATCTAAGTTTCGGCAGATGTGATTGCCGATGAAACGGCGACCGTCGCTGCCCACTACGGTCGCACTGAATAGAGCGGTACCACGGCTGCGGTAAACATGATGGCACCATGAGCACATGTGTGTTCGTGGTCGGGCTGAGTGATTCAGACTCCGTCGCAACTGCAGGCCGTGCAGAGTCTGATCCTCTTTAATCACCACATAGCCGAGATGTCCAGAAGGATGCAGCCAGCCGAAATAATCGAGGACTCCCCAGTCGACGTTGGTTAGGTCGGGTAGCGCTAATTCAGCGGCGGATTGTTGAGCAAAGAGCTGCCTAATTTCTGCTTGGGTCAAAGCCTGCAACGTTTTGAGTACTCCAGTTCAGAGAGCGGAGTATAGCGATGAAACCACACTGACCGCGAGATCATGCCCATGCCCCCAACNTAGATGTTGTATGCTTCGGGGCTAAAATCTATTGCAGAGGGAGGAAAACCAATGAGCAAATTACCCAACTCCGGTCGGCAACTCCGCACCGAAGTAACTTCAGCGGGCGANCTAAAACTCAATTTAGTAAACGTTGACACGGTTGAGCCCAAGTCAGAACAGGTGGTTGTGCGGGTTGAAGCGTCGCCAATCAATCCGTCAGATCTAGGGCTGTTACTTGGCATGGCGGACGTTAGCACCGCCNAACAGGTGGGTAGCGATGACAATCCGGCGATTAGCGCGCAGGTGCCTGAGAAGATCCTTCCGAGCCTGCGGGCGCGCTGGGATGAGTCTATGCCTGTGGGCAACGAAGGCGGTGGCGTGGTCGTGGCAGCTGGTGACAGCGAGGCTGCGCAGGCACTGTTGGGTAAGACTGTTGGAGTTCTGGGCGGTGCNATGTACGGTGAGTATCGAACGCTGCACCTGAGTCAATGTCTGGCGATGCACGAGGGCGTAACGCCACGAGAAAGCGCTTCGTGCTTTGTTAATCCGCTGACTGCGTTGGGTATGGTAGAGACCATGAAACAGGAGGGTTTCAAGGCGCTCATTCATACAGCAGCGGCATCGAATTTGGGGCAAATGCTGCAAAAGATTTGCATCAATGACGGCGTCGACTTAGTGAATATTGTGCGCAAGCCAGAGCAGGCGGAACTTCTGCGCAGCATAGGTGCGGCGCATGTGTGCGATTCTAGCCAGGACACGTTCGTGGATGATCTCACCGCTGCGATTGTCGCTACCGGCGCGTATTTGGCCTTTGATGCAACTGGCGGTGGTGAGCTAGCAAATCAGATTTTAGTTGCCATGGAAGCTGCCGCGAATAAGACCGCAACGGAATACAGTCGCTACGGCTCGACCCAGGACAAACAGGTNTACATATACGGTGGCTTGGAACGACGGCCGACGACCTTGACTCGAGGGTACGGTATGCAATGGAGCGTAGGCGGATGGTTGTTGACGCCATTTTTGCAAAAAATNGGTGCTCAACGNGCCCAGGAGTTGCGTCAGCGGGTGGCAGATGAGATCAAAACGACTTTTGCCAGTTCCTACACGGAAGAGATCTCCCTCGCGCAGGCGCTGCAAGTTGATGTGCTGCAAACTTATGCGTTGCAAGCTACGGGTAAGAAATTTTTGATAAACCCAACGTTGTAGAGCTTAGTAGAGACGTTAGGTGTTGGCACGGGGAGAGGCTTGATGGAGGTGCAGGGTGAATGAAAAATGCACAGTAGCATTGCTGTTAGCATCGTTATTGGTGGGTTGCGGTGAGTCATCAGCACCTTCGCAACCGCAGTCGACAGAGGTTGCGGCGACGCCAGCGGCGGTTGTCGCTGTAGAGTCGAATCCGCTCAAGAACGCTTACTTTGGCGACACCCATATCCACACCGCCTTGTCCTTCGACGCTTTCTTGTTCGGTACTCGCAGCACACCGGATGACGCCTACCAATTTGCNAAGGGCGAGGCAATAGAGCATGCAGCAGGAATAAAGATGCAAATGCGTAAGCCGCTGGATTTTTTGGCGGTTTCGGATCACGCCTTCTTTTTAGGCATGATGCGCGAGCTAGCGGATCCAAACGGCGCTTACCAGAACCATGAACTCGCTCCAGCCGTTCAGGGCGCGGTAGATGCCGCCGGATCTGGAGCCGCGTTTCAAGCGGTATTGGGGTTTATGCGCACGCGTGACGCAGCCAACCCAAATGATCTCGACCAAGACCAGAGCGTCTTGCGCTCAGCGTGGCAAGAGGTCATTGACGCCGCAGGACGACATTATGANCCAGGCAAATTCACAACCTTTGTTGGCTATGAGTACACAAGTTCTGGGCCCGCGCTGCAGAATTTGCATCGAAATGTGATCTTTCGCGACGAAAATGTACCCGTAACTCCGTACAGCCGATTTNACTCGCTAAATCCTGAAGACCTATGGNCGTGGATGGATCAACAGCGTGCGCAAGGTATCGAATCCTTGGCCATCCCNCACAATTCTAACGGTTCTGATGGGTGGATGTTTGCTATCAACAAGTGGTCTGGCGACAAGGTGGACGCGCAATGGGCTGAGCAACGCATGCGCAACGAGCCTTTGGTCGAAAACACGCAAGTCAAAGGTACCTCGGATACCCATCCGCTGTTGTCACCGAACGATGAGTGGGCGAACTTCGAAATCATGCCGTTGCGAGTTGCCTCTNCGCTACCGTCNCAACCCGCTGGTAGCTATGTGCGAGAGGCGTATTTGAATGGCCTGCTGTTGCAGCAGGAGATCGGCGTCAATCCCTATAAGTTTGGCGTCATCGGGGCGTCTGACACGCATAACGCTGCGGGCTCCTTTGAAGAGGACAACTATTGGAGTAAAACTGGTTTTACCGACATCGAGCCCCAAGACCGCGGCAGCGTACCCTTGGATGGCTCAACCGAGACGAAGCCCGAATACTCAAACAATTCTTCTCAGTATTGGGGGGCATCAGGTCTTGCTGGCGTTTGGGCAGAGTCGAATACCCGGGAAGCTATATTTGACGCGATGCGGCGCAAAGAAACGTTCTCTACTAGTGGNCCGCACATTAAGTTGCGGTTTTTCGCCGGCTATGATTTTGCTGACGACATGCCAGATGCGACAGACAGTATNGCCACCGCCTATGCTCAGGGTGTGCCGATGGGTGGTGAACTAGTGGTCAAGGCAAAACAAACGCCGAGTTTCTATATTTGGGCNAGTCAAGATCCGGACACACAGCCGCTGCAAAGGCTGCANGTGATAAAAGGCTGGGTTGAAGACGGTGCGGCGCAAGAGCAGGTGATCGATGTTGCGTGCGCAGATGGTCTGAGCGTTGACCCAACGACCCAGCGTTGTCCAGACAACGGCGCCAAAGTGGATTTGTCTGACTGCTCGGTGACACCGGATAAAGGTGACAGCGAACTTGCTGTGGTGTGGCGTGATCCCAATTTTGACGCCGAGCAATCAGCATTTTATTACGTGCGCGTGCTCGAGAACCCAACGTGCCGGTGGTCTACCTATGACGCGATTCGCGCNGGTGTGCCGCCTCGGGCCGACATGCAGGCGGTGATACAAGACCGCGCTTGGTCATCGCCTATTTGGCTAACGCAATAGCTTCGGGCTGCAGATCGCCACAGACCTCGTGGGCAATGCTGTAACTCTTGCAGCGCGCCTCNTGGTCATAGATCTGCGCGGTAATGATCAACTCATCGGCTTGGGTCTGCGCAACAAATTCGCCCACTTGCTGTCTGATCTGGGCGCGGNCNCNGACTGCCGCCGCGGCGTCAGACTGAGCCAGAATCGCTTGCTCTGCGGCGGTTAAGGTCGCCTCGAAATNGTCAATTGGCGCTGGCAGCGGTCCTGGCTTACCCAGACGCAGATTCAACATTGCGCGAAGGCCTGAGGTGCGCAAACGCTGAGCCTCAGCCGCTGTGTCGGCTGCACAAATGTTGTAGCCGAGCATGACGTAAGGTTGGCTGAGCTGCTCTGATGGTGTGAATTCTTCACGATACAGCGCAATGGCGCGCAACATAGCAGCAGGTGCAAAGTGCGATGCAAACGCAAAGGGTAGGCCGAGGATCGCCGCCAGCTGGGCGCCAAACAAGCTCGAACCCAAAATATACAGCGGTACATTCGACCCTTGGCCTGGTACTGCCATGACTTTTTGATTGGGTTGCGCCGCAGCCAGATAGCCTTTTAGCTCCAACACATCGTTAGGAAATTGATTCGGGTCACTGTGCAAAGTGCGCCGCAGCGCATGCGCCGTAACGCCGTCGGTTCCCGGCGCACGACCGAGGCCTAAATCTATGCGCTCGGGGAACAAAGCGGCGAGCGTGCCGAATTGCTCCGCAACCATTAGCGGCGCATGGTTGGGCAGCATAATGCCCCCGGAGCCAACCCGAATGCTGTTCGTCCCGGCGGCAATATGACCAATCACCACAGCGGTAGCGGCACTAGCAATGCCGGTCATGTTGTGGTGCTCGGCTACCCAGTACCGGTGGTAACCAAGTTCCTCGGTGTGCTGTGCAAGCCGCAAGCTGTTCTGCAGCGCCTGGCGCGCATTGGCGCCAGCAACGATGGGAGACAGATCTAAAACAGATAAAACCGGCATAAACCCTCCTGCCTGGCGATGCCTCAGTGTAAGGATAATTATGGTAAAACTCGCGTGCAAATTGGTGCTGCTTGCGACGCGCCGGTTAGGCTGCACGAGCAAAACCGTCGACGGGTCGACCCGCCACAAACGGATTGATAGCTTGAGTAGTTGCGGATGGGATATTGCTGGCGCCAACACGAGGGCGTTGCGTTGAATGAGGAGAAGGGGCTATGACGGAGTTTTCACGAATCACTTACGCTGTCGACGAGGGCGTCGCGCGCATCACTCTGGACCGCGTTGACGTGCGTAATGCGCAAGATAAAGCCATGCTTTACGAACTCAACGACGCCTTCGATTTCGCCTCCAGGGATGACGCAGTCAAAGTTATCGTGCTGGCGGCNAATGGGCCGCATTTTTCNTCGGGACATGATCTATCNGATCGGAGTGATGTNGGCGACTTCACGCAAGTTAGTAATTGGGGAGGTTTCGACAAGCCAGGCGCTGAAGGCCGCCAGGCGCTGGAAGAGGAAATTTACCTCGGTCTGTGCTGGCGTTGGCGCAACTTGCCCAAGCCGACGATTGCAGAGGTTCAGGGGAAGGTCATTGCTGGCGGTCTCATGTTGGTGTGGGTCTGCGATCTAATAGTCGCCGCAGAGGCGACGACGTTTTCTGANCCGGTAGTGGCATTCGGGGTAAATGGTGTCGAGTANTTNGCACATCCGTGGGAGTTNGGNCCACGCAAAGCCAAAGAGTTGTTGTTTACTGGCGGACGCATGACTGCGGCGGAGGCACTGTCGTGCGGAATGGTGAATCATGTTGTGCCGCCAGATGAACTCACTTCTTTCACCAATAACTTAGCCGCGCGCATCGCGCTGCGGCCAAGCATGGGCTTNCGGCTNGCCAAACAAAGCGTCAACCAGGCTTTAGACGCCCAAGGTTTCTATTCTGCGCTTCAGGCTGCGATGTCGCTGCAACAGTTAGGCCACGCAAACAACGAGATCGTGCATGGCCGTGCCGTCGACCCAGCGGGGGCCGAGGTCATCAAACGCGAGGGCAAAATGCCGTAGCGTGGTTAGCGCCCAGTAAAGTTTGGCTTGCGCTTCTCGAGGAAGGCATTCAAACCTTCTGCGAAGTCCTCGCTCTGGAACAGGCCACCGAGATGCACCATCAAGTGATCGACCGCAGTGTCGTAGGATTCCTCCAGGCCCATGCGCATCATGCGTTTTGTGGTTTGTACCGCCAACGGCGCGTTGTCGGCGATTTCTTGCGCCCAACTCATCGCAGTAGGCAACAGTTCGTCGGCGCTCACGACGGTGTTCACCAAGCCCAGCTCTAAACTCTCAGTTGCATCGACGGTGCGTGCGCGATAATACAGTTCTGCAGCCTTTGCCCAACCCACCAGACGAGGCAACAACCAGGTGCCACCGCTTTCGGGCACTACATTGCGTTTCGCAGTGACCGCGGCAAGNTTGCCATGCTCGGACATAATGCGAATGTCGCAGAGTAGGGTCATGTCCATGCCGTAACCGGCAGCTGCGCCGTTAATGGCGCAAATGATCGGTGTGTCGCAGTGCCACATAACGTTAATGGGCGCGTCTCGAAGATCGAATAGGCGTCGCGCTGGTCGATTATCACCGGCCTGGCGTTCGGTGCCTTCTTTGTCGTTGTCCTGGCGTCGCTCATTGGTATCGATGAGATCTAAACCCGAGCAAAAACCTTTACCGCTGCCCGTTAATACGATGCAGCGAATGTCAGGGTCTTTGTCGGCCTCGACAACTTTCGCCGAGAGTTCGTTGAGCATGTCGCGGCTGATGGCGTTGAGGCGTTCAGGTCGGTTTAACGTGATCAGCAAAACCTGGTCGTGCTGTTCGACCAATAATTGGTCAGTGGTGGATGCTGAAATTGCCATCAAAATTCTCCTCTCGGTCTGTTGAGACTTAGATGGTAGGCACCTTTCCATTGAAAGAGAAGTCCCGCAGAATATCGGGCTTTGCCGGGGAAATTGGTACGGTGTTGAAAAGTTTGCGAGTTAAGCTCTTGAGGCGAGGTGGGCGAAGTGAAGGAAACGGGCAACTGNGCTTGGGCGTGTTCCTGGTTATCGCTGTNGGTGGTTTTTTCGCGCCNTTGGCTAACGCAGTACCCGGTATTGTTGTTGGTAGCTTCAATGAGCCAAGTAACGCCGAACCCGTGGCCGAGCGCGCCCGCCGCGAACTGAGTAATCTTGGTAACGACATTGAGGTGCGAATCGTGCCTCGCGGCTCAGACCGTCAATCCGGCGTGCGGGTTGTGGTCTTGTCCACAAACCCCAGCGACACCCGCAGATTGTTGCAGCAAGTTCGGTCTCTGGGATTCGCTGATGCATGGTATTTGGCAGAAAGCGGCGTCACCTACCGTGCGTCGCAAGCGGTGCGGAGTGCAGAACCAGCGCAGCGACCTGCGGCTGCAATGCTGCCAACACAGCAGACCGCAAGCCCAACAACGGTACGTACCCCAGCGCCCGCGGTTGCACCCCAACCTGGAGCAGGCCCGCAAACGGTGGTTGGTCAAGAAGCTGGGGTTGATTTGCATCGCTTGACCATACAAACCCTGGCAGATGCCGACGTCGACATCGTCATTGACGGCAATATTGACGAGGCGCTGTGGCAGCAGTTGCCGTTTTACGACAACATGCTGGTGTCGATACCTGCGTTGGTCACACCTGCAGAATACGCCACTAAAATGCGAATCTTTGCCACCGAGAAGGGCCTCTATGTCAGTTCGGATATGGAGCAGCCGCCGCAATCGCTGGTGAAACGCTATTCACGCCGAGACGACTTTTTTGATCGCGACACGTTTGGGGTCACCATAGATGCTTCCGGCGAGGCGTTGGTGGCGTATTGGTTCTTCGTNGCANTAGGCGACAGTCTGTCAGACGGGAAGGTGCTGCCAGAGCGACGCTTTCAACGCGATTGGGACGGCCCCTGGTTGGGTAAATCTGCCGAGACGGCGAATGGCTGGAGTGCGGAGTTCTTTTTGCCATGGTCGATGATGAACATGCCAGCGGTCGATGGGCCGCGCACCATTGGGTTCGCTGCTAAACGCAACATCTCCGCAACGAACCAAAGTTATGGTTGGCCCGGATATCCGCAATCTTCCTCGCGCTTCGTGTCGGCGCTTAACGAATTAGAAGTCGAGGGGGTGCAACCTCGCGCGCAGGTATCGGTGATTCCATTCACCGCGCTCACGCATGACCAAGTGTATGACGAAACCGAAGCGAGGGTGGGCGTCGACTTTTCATGGAAACCCTCGCCCAAGGTNGAAATAGCGGCAACCGCGAACCCTGATTTTGGAGCGGTNGAGGCCGATGATGTGGTGCTCAACCTAACGGCCAGTGAGACATTTTTTCCAGANAAGCGCTTGTTTTTCCTCGAGGGAAACGAAGTGTTCAGCATCATGCCGAGGGATGACTTCAGTAGCATCTACCGTATTGCAACCAACGAAGACTATGCCACCACCTCCCGTCAGGTTTANCTCAACGAATTTGTGCCGGTGCCAGTATCGTTGCTTAACACCCGGCGNATTGGCGGCACAGCGAATCAAATAGACACTGCACAAGGTGTGACAGTAGACAGGGGGCAACGNGACACCCCGACAGATCTAATAGGTGCAGCTAAAGTCACGGGGGGCGTTGGCGATGTGCGTTACGGCGTGCTAGCAGCGGTGGAGGATGACATTAACTGGNGCGGCCGCGACGCTAATGGTACCGAAGTCGATGTCGAAGGTGCGGGCCGGGACTTCGCGGTGGCGCGACTTGTTTATGAGGATGTTGGCGCATCGCGCAAGGCTCTTGGCTACATGGGAACATTCGTCGGNGGCAGCCAATATGACGCCACAGTGCACAGCATTGATGCTCACTACGGCTCCGCCTCTGGCAANCTCAAAGCGGACCTACAACTCATCAATAGTGATCGCGATGATGTATTGGGTTACGGCGGTATGATCGACGTAATTTACGCCAGTGCCAGCAATTTGCGACACAAGTTCGAAGTCGACTACATGGACGAGGATGTTAACTTTAACGACCTCGGCTTTTTGCGACGCAATAACTACGGACGCTTGCGTTACGTGATGTTGTACAACCAGCCGCGCTTGAATAGTTTCATTAGCAATTACCGCACCACTCTGAGTTTGGTGCAGCAGTACAATATCGATCGCGGGCAAGTGAATGACAGCGCAATCTTATGGCGTTCATCCATGGTATTGCCGGGGCGCAATACCTTGCGCACCGGACTTGGCTATCTGCCGCGACGCTATGAGGACCTAGACAGCCGCGGTAATGGCGCTTACCGAGTCGATGCCGGCGGTTGGTGGGAAGTTGTTTTGTCTACCGATGCCAATCAGATGTTCAGCTACTCGGCTTCTGTCTCGGCGATCAGTGAACATTTGGGCGATTGGAGTCAAAGTTTTGGGGTCGGTGTAACGATTCGGCCGCTAGATGCGATTAGCATGGATCTTGATCTCGCGTATCGCAATCGTAATGGTTGGATGGTTTATCAAGGTGGTCGCAACTTCGGCCGTTTTGACGGCAACGAATGGCAACCCAGTTTTGACATCAACTGGTTCATTGCCCCAGGCCACCAGTTGCGCTGGAACCTGCAATGGGCAGGCGTTCGCGCGACTGACGAAGGTTTCTTCGAGGTGCCGAATGGTGATGGCGATTTGATTGCCGCTACGCGAATCGAGGACAGCTACGACTTTAATCTCGGGTTGTTGACGACACAGCTGCGCTATCGTTGGGAAATCGCACCTTTGACCGATTTCTTTCTGGTCTATAATCGCGGCAACTCGTTGCGCAATGCCCTGCAAGCGGATGCGGATGAAATTACCCTGGACGATCTATGGTCGGACAGTTTCAACGAGCCGGTAATCGATACGTTTGTGGCAAAGCTGCGCTATCGATTCGGCAACTAACGGAGTTTATTCAAACCAAAACTAAAAGGGGGTGGTATGAGAGTGCACGTACAAAAGTGCTTGGGTCTAGTAGTAGCGCTGGCATTGACGATGTCGGTTTCAGCTCGGGAAATTGGTACATCAAAGCCTGAACGCCAAGGTTATTCGTCGGAGCGGCTAGAAAAGATTACTGCGTTCATGGACGCAAAAGTAGCGGATGGCACCATGGTTGGTGGTATGGGAGTGGTCGCTCGTAACGGCAAGATCATTTACCAACAAACCTATGGAATGGCAGACCGCGAAGCCGGCCGAGATATGCAAGACGATGCTATCTACCGTATATATTCTATGACCAAGCCCATCACCGGTGTGGCGCTGATGATGCTGTACGAAGATGGTAAGTTTCGCTTGAACGATCCTATCGCCATGTACATGCCAGAGTTCGCAAACNTGCAGGTCGCGACTTCTACCGCCGGTACCAACATAGTCTCGGACGGAACCACCAGTCGGACGGTAGGCTCCGGCGATGACAGTTTGGTTGGTAAGTGGCGTAAGCCAACGCGCCAGCCGACGATTCGCGATTTACTGCGCCATACCGCTGGTATGACCTATGGCGTTTTTGGCAACACTGAGGTGGACCAACTGTATCGTGAAGCCGGACTTCTGGGTGACACCACGCTGGCTGAGTTCACCAAAGCCTTGGGCGCACTGCCGCTGCAATACGATCCCGGTTCGCAATGGCACTACAGTGTGTCTGTCGACGTCCAAGGTCGCTTGGTTGAAGTATTGTCTGGTATGAGCTTTGGCGAATTTCTGCAACAACGAATTTTCCAGCCACTCGATATGCCCGATACCGACTTTCAAGTGAATGAAAGCAATAAAGACCGGCTTGCGCAGTTGTATAAGCCAGAGGGCGTGCAAGCGAACAACTTTTTCTCGCCGGCGACTGGTAATGGTCTAGAAGTTGCCGATGCGTTTGTCAGCGCGCGGTACATTTATGGCGGTAAATTTGAAAGCGGTGGCGGTGGCTTGGTGTCTACCGCGCGGGACTATTTGCGGTTCTGCCAAATGCTGTTAAATGGCGGTGAGCTAGACGGCGTGCGTATTTTGTCGCCTAAGACAATCGAACTGATGACCACCAACCACCTCGGTGAACTGCCTATGGGCTTTGGCCGCAGCGGCGCCGGCTTCGGCTTGGGCTTTGGATTAGTGCTCGATCCAGGTGAGGTCGGAGAGGTTAGCTCTGCGGGCGAATACAACTGGGGCGGTGCCGCTGGAACACGCTTTTGGATAGATCCACAAGAGCAGTTGATTGGCCTCTTTATGGTACAGAGTATTCCACATCGAACGCGTCTAGCAGATGACTTTAAGGTTCTCACTTACCAAGCGTTGGTAGAGTAGCTAAAGGCCGCACGCTCGGGGGCCCTAAGGCCCCCTTTTTTTTGTCGCTTTTTTTCGGAACGTCAGTAGAAACCGTGATGTGCGTCCGCGTACAGATGGATGAAACACTGAGCGTTGCAGATCGTCGTGTGCATTAAACAACAAGTCACTCTGCGCAAGCAGCGTGAAGCCTCGTTGGCTGATGTCTTGAATGNCAAATTGATCCTCAATGCGGTGCAACGTTTGAGCATGGCTGGCGCCGGATTCGGGCGCAGCGTGGTGGTCGATGACGGCCAGAATGCCCTGTGGTTTGAGCAGCCTATGGATCAGATTGAACAGCGGCTCAGCTTGGAGTTGCCAGCCGTTGGCCTGGTAGTAGGCGTCGTGGTAAACCTTTGCCAGCAGAACCAGATCAAATTGGTTAGCGGCAAGTGTTAGGTCCGCCAGATCGGCTTCAACAACTCTAATGTTCGGCCAGAGTGGGCTTTTGCCGGTTTTATAAGAAATCCTACCAAGTCGATGCTGTAACCGGCTGAGGGACACTTTCGTTGCGTGGCTGTTGTGCAACACAACTTCGCCGTTAGCGCCAACCGCACGCGCGAAAACTTCGCTGTAATAACCGTCACCAGCAAATAGATCTAAAACCCGCCAGCCTGGCTCAACCGCGATAAAGTTCGCGACAGCGGACGGTTTGCTGTGGCGATCTCGAGCAAGATCATCAGCGCTGCGCTGGTTATCAGCGATAACGACCTGGCAGCTAAAGACGACAGCGAGCAGCAGTGAAAGGCGGCGACTCAACAAACTGGGCGTCCTTGTCATTGCACCAATGTTAGGTACTAGAGAAGCATACAGAGCGCGTCGGCAGCCTAGTCTGCTACCGCTTAGCTTGGTGTTGCTACTCTTCGTCGGCTTTTTCTGGATAGCTCGCGAGTCCTTGCAATAGTAGTTCACAGCAAATGTGAGGAAGAGCCTATGCTCTGCAGTGTAACTAAGTTTATAGCCCAGCCGCTCACACTCTGGGTAGCGTTTGCCGCTTTCGTGTTACTAGTCATTGGCTTTCAAGTCTCGCGTCCATTGGTTGGTGGCGTGCTCTTGGATGAGTTGCACGGCGGGGCTACGGTCGTTAATGCGTTGACGGCTATGTCGACGGATCAATTGTGGCAACACTTAGCGGTAACAATGGGCTTAGACTTTTTGTTTCCGGTTGTTTACGGCGTCTTGTTTGGCGGCATTATTATTCGCAGTTTTCGCGAGTACAGCCCGGCGCTGCTGTTGCCGGTAGTGATTCTGCTCATCGCTGATGTGCTCGAGAACCTTAGCCATATAGCCATGCTCATAATGGTGTTGGTGCCGGTCGACATAAATCAATTGAGTTCTCTGGCGTGGTGTAAGTCCATAGTGACTCAGAG
>NHET02000122.1 GCA_002170355.2 Gammaproteobacteria bacterium TMED92 | reverse complement strand
CCGAGTTAGGACGCCAGACATTGGCGGATAGCGGACTCAACATCATTCCCGGAGAATCACTGGTAGACGCGGTCGAAAAAGCCGTGGCTGCAGCAGGAGGGCAGTCATGAGCATATTGATCGACAAAGACACCAAAGTAATCTGCCAGGGCTTTACTGGTTCTCAAGGCACACTGCACAGCGAACAAGCGCTGGCATACGGTACCCAACTCGTTGGCGGTGTAACCCCAGGCAAGGGTGGCGGTACGCATTTAGGGCTGCCGATCTTCAATACAGTAGCGGACGCGGTTAAAGCCACTGGCGCAACGGCATCAGTGATTTATGTTCCTGCCGGATTTTGTAAAGACTCAATTCTAGAGGCGCTAGACGCGGGTATCGAGTTGATTGTTTGCATAACCGAGGGCATCCCTACACTCGACATGTTAGCGGTGAAAGCGCGATTAGAATTGACTAATGCACGCATGATTGGGCCAAACTGCCCGGGTGTTATCACACCTGGCGCCTGCAAGATTGGCATCATGCCTGGCGACATACACTTGCCGGGCAAAGTCGGCATCGTTAGCCGATCCGGCACGCTGACTTACGAAGCAGTAAAACAAACTACAGACCGTGGCTTTGGCCAAAGCTCCTGTGTGGGTATTGGCGGCGACCCAATTCCGGGCAGCCACTTTATTGACATACTAGAGTTGTTCGAAAACGATCCGGCCACAGAGGCCATCGTTATGGTCGGCGAGATTGGCGGAACAGCAGAAGAAGAAGCGGCTGCCTACATCAAAGCCAATGTTACGAAGCCGGTTGTAGGCTACATCGCTGGCGTTACAGCGCCTCCAGGTAAGCGCATGGGCCATGCCGGAGCAATCATTGCCGGCGGTAAAGGCACTGCAGATGACAAGTTTGCCGCACTCCAAGACGCCGGCGTTCGTACCGTGCGTAGCCTGGCCGAAATAGGCGATGCCTTAGCGGACGTTACTGGCTGGTCCTAAGGCACATGGCCTGTCCTCGCGAAAGCAGGAGCAGGCCTGGTCTTAACTATTTGCAGTTATTCGCCTTGCTGACTCAAACACTTTTGGTTGTACAAAGAACTCAAATGGGTAACTCGATTACTGATCGAGTCTTGATTTTTATTTGCGCGCACCTCGTTGACGATAATTCCCGGCCAGAATACTAGTGCCAAACCAACGTTTTTAGCGGTGACACCAGAGTCGTCTTTAGCGTCCTCAAAAGTTGCACCAAGCTGCGTTAACTCGTACTGCAACGTCTCACAAGACTTGCTGTAGTCATCGGGTTGAACGGTTTGAATTGCTCGATTACTAACACAGCCGCTGATCAAAGTAAGAGAAAGTAGTGCTGCAAAAAATCTCATACCTTTGCTCCAATAATCAGAATTTTTGCATTAGGTGTGCTGGAGAAGCTTTCGTCGCCTACAGGCTGATGAACGGTACTCGCAACCAGACAATAGGTGCAAAGGAGCAGCGACCACAACCACCAATGCCTTCTGTCGAGAAAAACCTACCGTTGGCGTAATTGCACCGTTTTTCCGACTTCGAAAGCCCTAACGTCGCGCGCACGTTGATCGCATGAAATCAGCTATAGGATCATCTGATCAGGAGGTTGTGATGGCAGACGTCAGGTTTTCTAACGGCTTTTGTAACGCCTGCGACCGTGAGGTGCTGGCGGTTGCTGAAGGCCCAAGCCACCCGGTTTGGTTTTTAATTGGTATGACTACGTTCATAGGGTTCTTTATCTGGTGGTATCTCACCAGTAAAGATTTTGTTTGGCGTTGTTCGCGCTGTGGCGCCGAGCAGGATTGCAACGAAGATTTGGAGTGAATGCTCCGATCTCACTCGTCTGTAGCACAACGAGAAAGTTCGGTTCACAGCGGTTCCCAACGCCTTAGACGCCTTAGTGTTGTTGGCCACGGTCCAGGCTATTTTTGTCAACGCGGGTTAGTGCCAGGCTTGCACCCGAGTCTCACGCAGCATTAGTTACGCCTCGATTGGCCAACGGCGTCAGAGCAGTCGACGCCCTCATCATGAGAAGAGCGGGTGCGAGCAGGGTCCATCGCTTTGCTGATATCTTGCATGGTCAATACTGTAGTAACCCCCATATAGGAATCAACATTCCCGCGTAGGTCATCGCCATGCCTAAGGCTCTTGGCGCCGGATTCTTTATAAGCAACATACCTAACGCATGAATTAAGCGTCCAAATACCACTAGGCCGCTAACGCCCCACAACAAATTAGCTGGGGCGCTAGTGTTTTCTAGCAATGCCAGCAATATCAAACACATTGGCGCGTATTCAATCAGATTGCCAAAGGCGCGGATTCGGCGTCGCAGGATCTCATCGCCAGCGTCGCCAATGCTGACAGCGCCAACATCCCCTTGGGCTTTGCCCAATAAGAATCGCCGCATGGAAATATTCATGGCTAGAGGAATCATTAAAACGGTTAAGGCGATGGCTGTGTAGCCGGTAACTTCAAGCGTGATCATCGTGTGCTCCGAACAGTTGGCGAATACTAAATGGTTTTATCATGACATACGCTAACGGTATATATGCGTACTAGTTTGTTCAGTCAATATGTAATGGGGTGAAGGTGCGATGCAAAAGGTATCTGGATTTGGCGGCTTCTTTTTCCGTGCGCGCGAGCCTAAGGAGCTTAGTCGCTGGTATTTGGAGCACTTGGGTATCGATTTAGTGCCGGAGTCTATGGATGGTGCTATTTGGCGGCAGCAGGAGGGACCGACGGTGTTCCAACCCTTTGTTAACGACACGGATTACTTTGGTAACGATGCCAAAATGTGGATGCTGAATTTTCGCGTTGATGACATTGATGCCATGGTTGCTCAATTGCGTGCTGCCGACATCGAAGTGCACATGGACGATCTAGCAGGCGAGTATGCTGAGATCGGCCGCTTCGCCCGTCTCAACGATCCAGAAGGCAACCCATTAGAGCTTTGGGAGCCAGCGTAGTTTTGAATGCCGCTATTGTTTCCATTCGTGAAGAACGCCCAGGTGACCACAGCGCAGTCTATACACTTGTGCAAGATGCTTTCGCCCCGATGCCTCACGCGGGCGGCGATGAACAAGACCTCATCAATGTCTTGCGTGATAAAGGTAAGTTGACGCTCGCGTTGGTGGCAGAGCTAAATCAGGTCGTGGTTGGCCATATAGCGTTTTCAATAGCGCGCGCAGTGGATTCAAAACGGCTGGTTTGGGCACTTGGGCCGGTTGCGGTTGCGCCTGACTTGCAAGGTCTTGGAATTGGCGCCAGATTGATTGAACAGGGGTTACAACGCGCACGGGCAGCAGGAGTTGTAGCATGCGTACTCACCGGCAANCCGGACTATTANCNCCGNTTTGGCTTTGAGTTGGCNCCCGATAACGTACCGCCCCAAGAATCCGNTGAGTTCTTCATGCTCAAAACGCTAGCTGACGAAGCGCTCATAGGGCCGATACGGTTTGACCCTGCGTTCTACTAAGATCGTGGTACGAAATCGCTGCGATGCCGCTTCGCCCCTTGATTTCCGCCCGGATAACCCCATNTCATCGCCCAATCAAACAGTGTTGCCGGAGAGCATGTGATGAGCGAAGCACAGTCTGAAACTCTAAATTTCCAAACCGAAGCCAAGCAGTTGTTACAGCTNATGATCCATTCGCTGTATTCCAATCGCGAGATTTTTTTGCGCGAGCTTATCTCTAACGCGTCGGACGCAATTGATAAGTTGCGGTTTCAGGCCATTGAGCAACCCGAGTTGCTCGGCGACGACAGCGATCTGCGCATTGATGTGACCTTTGACAAAGACGCAAAGACACTGCGCATTGCCGATAACGGCATTGGTATGAACCGTGACGAAGTGATCTCGCACCTTGGCACCATCGCAAAGTCTGGCACCGCGGAGTTTTTAGCAAACCTCACTGGCGATCAAAAAGCTGACTCGCAATTGATAGGCCAATTTGGTGTTGGGTTTTATAGCGCGTTTATGGTCGCNGACGAGGTAGAGGTTCGTACTCTGAGTGCTGCGGGTGGCGATGGNGTTGTTTGGCGCTCCAAAGGCGAGGACGCCTATACCCTCGAGGCGGTGGACGGTTTATCCCGAGGAACACAGGTCATATTGCATTTGCAAGAAGATGCGTTGGANTTTGCTGAGGACTTTCGTCTACGCAATATTGTGCGCAAGTATTCTGATCATATTGGCGTGCCTGTGCGCATGGTCAAAGCTGATATGCCAGCAGCGGAAGACGGCGACGATGCTGAAAAACCAGCAGCAGAACCCGAAATGGAGGCGGTGANCTCGGCGCAGGCACTGTGGACGCGTTCGCGCTCTGAGGTTGAAGACGAGGAATACAAAGAGTTCTACAAGCATGTGTCGCATGACTTTGAAGAGCCGCTGCATTGGAGTCATAACAAGGTTGAGGGCAAGCTGGAATACACCAGCTTGCTGTATTTGCCGAAGCGAGCGCCTTTTGATTTGTACAACCGTGAAGCCCCCAAAGGCCTCAAATTGTATGTGCAGCGGGTGTTCATCATGGACGACGCGGAACAGTTCCTACNGCTGTATTTGCGCTTTGTNANGGGNGTGATCGATTCCAACGACCTGCCGCTGAACGTTTCCCGAGAAATCTTGCAGCAAGACGAGCGGGTGACGTCGATTCGCAACGCTGTGACCAAGCGTGTGCTCACTATGCTGGGTGATATGGCGAAGAAAAAACCCGAGCAATATCAAGAGTTTTGGGACGAATTTGGCGAGGTGCTTAAGGAAGGTGCGGGCGAGGATTTTGGTAACCGCGACAGCCTCAGCAAACTCCTGCGTTTTGCTTCGACTAAGAGTGAGGATNGCGCAAAGAAGACTGTCAGTCTTGACCAGTACCTAGAACGCAAAGTTGAAGACCAAGAGAGCATTTATTACCTGTGTGCTGAAACGTACGAAACGGCCAGCCGTAGTCCGCACTTGGAGATCTTCAAAGAGCGCGGTGTGGAAGTTGTGTTGTTGTACGACCGCATAGATGAATGGTTGATGAGCATGCTTACCGACTTCGACGGTACGCCCTTCGTCGACGTTATGCGTGGTGATGTGACGCTGCCAGGTGAGGCGAAAGCAGAGGACGACAAGGACAGCGACGAAGCGCAGGAAGACGACGAGCACCCTTTGGTTGAGCGCATTAAGCCGATACTGGATGACAAAGTAGCGGGCGTGCGGCCAAGCAAACGCCTGACCGGCTCGCCCGCTTGTTTGGTGCTGTCGGAAGACGCTATGGGTATTCAGATGCGCCGAATTATGGAAGCTAATGGCCAGGCGATGCCGGCCAGCAAGCCCTATTTCGAATTCAATCCCGATCATCCGCTGGTGCAACGCTTGGACAATGAGGCGGACGAAGACCGCTTCGGTGAGTTGGTCGAGGTATTATTCGACCAAGCAAGCCTGGCCGAAGGCGGCTCGCTACAGGATCCTGCGACCTATGTGGAACGGCTGAATCGACTGTTGCTGGATCTGCTCTAATACTGCTCTAGAGTAGTTTGGCTTTAGCGGCTAGCTTTCTGGACGCGAAAGCCACAAGCTAAACCTCTTGGCGCGACCAAAGCAGGAGCAAGGTATGCAGGCAGCGATTATTGGCGGTGGTAACTTTGGAACCGCAATCGCCAACATTGTTGCGGCTAATGGTCACACAACCTACCTGTGGATGCGCGANGCAGGGCAGGCCGAAGAAGTCGGTCGATTGCGCGAGAATCGGCGCTATTTGCCCGGTCATAGACTTGCCGAGGGCGTTATCCCTACGGCGGACCTAGCCGCTGCNGCCGGTGCGGCGCAAGTGCTGTTTGTTACCGTGCCGTCGCAAAGTTTTCGATCAGTGTGTGCACAGATCGCTCCCTTTGTTCGATCAGAAGACGTTCTCATCAGTGGTACNAAAGGAATTGATGCTGATGGGTTTCGGCTAATGAGCCAACTGCTCGAAGAGTTGACCCCAAGCCAGCGGGTCGGCGTGCTATCAGGACCAAACCTGGCTGAGGAAATAGCCGATGGCGAATATACCGGCACGGTGGTTGCTAGTGCAGACGCGGACGCTTGCGAGTTGGTGCAAGAAATCATGCGCAACGATCGCCTGCGCGTGTATGTAAGTGCCGATTTGTACGGGGTCGAATTGGGTGGTGCGCTAAAAAACATCTACGCGATCATTTGCGGCATGGCTGCGGGTTTTGCGGTGGGTCAAAACACCGTGGGAATGCTTATAACCAGAGCGCTTGCAGAGATGAGTCGGTTCGCGGTGTCGATGGGGGGNAATCCGTTCACGTTTTTAGGCTTATCAGGGGTAGGCGATCTTCTAGTTNCCTGCTCCTCGCCGCTCAGTCGCAACTATCAACTGGGTTACAAAGTGGCCAACGGTATGAGCTTGGACGCCGCGTCCGATGCCCTGGGCAAGTTAGCTGAAGGCGTCAATACGCTGCAAGTTGTGCGCGCCAAGAAGGATGAACTGGGTGTTTATATGCCTCTTGTGGAAGGCTTATATCAATTGCTGTTCGAGCAACGAAATATGGCGGAGATCATCGAGGTGTTGATGAGCGCTCATGAAGGCATGGACGTGGAGTTTGCAGATCCTCAATATTGGCGGGCAACTGCTCCGGCGGCTCACTAGTAGCATAAAACACCTTATTAAAGTGCTNCAAATNATTGATAAATATNTATTTAGTTTTGAATAATTTTGGCGATCATCGTATTTTTGGCAACGCTGCAGGTTGACNGTGGCGTCCTTGGGTGACCTNATTGAGAGCACGGCTCGGCGCTTTGACATCGCAGAATTGAGCTATGGCCATGGCACGGACAATTCCTGGGACGAGGCGGTTTACCTTATCTTGACCCTCACGGGTTACGCGGACAGCGAACAAGAACTGGTACGAGAAGTGGCCCCAGAGATTGAGCGGCAAGCGCTTGATATTGCACAACGAAGAGTCGCTGAGCGCATCCCTTTGGCGTATTTGCTTGGGCACTGTCAATTCATGGGCTATGAATTTGAACTGCAAGCCGGCGTGGTCATTCCGCGCTCGCCGATTGGTTACCTGCTTGAAGACTGGCCGCATGGCTTAACAACGCATGCAACAATGCAGCGAGAAAGCGTCGCTCGGATCTTAGATGTTTGTTCCGGCAGTGGCTGCTTGGGCATCATCGCAGCACACAACTTTCCGAATGCCGAAGTGACTCTGGTCGAACTCGATCCAAATGCTGCGGCATTGGCCAGACGCAACGTCAGTCNGCATAAATTGCAAGATCGGGTTGTCGTTGTCGAAGGCAATGCCGAATCGGTGATGCGGGGCCTCGATTCGGGTTGGGATCTGATCATCAGCAATCCCCCGTACGTCAACGCTGTCGACATGGCAGCCTTACCGGCGGAGTATCGGCATGAACCGGTACTCGGGCTGGCTGGTGGCGACGACGGTCTGGTGCTTGTGGATGCGATGCTTCCATTGGCAGGCAAGCTCCTCGCCANCCANGGACTTTTTATTTGTGAGGTTGGTGCCAGCGAGGCAGCCATGCGTAAGAAATATACGAATTTGCCTNTGGTTTGGGTGGATCTGTATGACGGCGGTGAAGGGGTGTTTTTGCTTGAAGGATCGACGTTAGGTTCCCATACTTCCGCGCCTTAAACCAAATTTGAGGCAGATTAGCAGTGCGGAGCAACTATGGCGGGTAACAGTATTGGTCAAATGTTCCGTGTTACTACTTTTGGTGAAAGCCACGGTAAAGCCTTGGGTGCCATCATTGACGGTTGTCCCCCCGGCTTAGAACTATCCGAGGCGGATCTGCAGCCAGACTTAGACCGTCGTAAGCCCGGCCAGTCCAAGTACACGACCCAGCGTCGCGAGAGCGACGAAGTGCAAATACTCAGTGGTGTGTTCGAAGGCGTGACCACTGGCACACCGATTGGACTATTGGTTGTCAATGAGGACCAAAAGAGTAAGGACTACTCGGCGATTAAGGACATTTATCGCCCGGCGCATGCCGATTTTACCTATCAGCAAAAGTATGGAGTGCGTGACTACCGGGGTGGGGGGCGATCATCTGCTCGCGAGACCACTATGCGCGTAGCCGCAGGGGCTATCGCCAAGAAGTATTTGGCCCAACATTGTGGCCTAAATATCTACGGCTATTTGTCTGCGATAGGCGACATTCGTCCGCGTTGTGTTGACTTGACAATCGTTAACAACAATCCGTTCTTTTGCGCTGACCCGGCAGCGCTGGATGCCATAGGCGACTTAATAGACAGCCTGCGTCGGCAAGGCGACTCCATCGGTGCTGAGGTCACGGTAGTGGCGCAGANTGTGCCAGTAGGACTAGGAGAGCCGGTATTCGGTCGCCTAGACGCGGATTTAGCCGGTGCCTTGATGGGCATCAATGCGGTCAAAGCCGTGGGTATTGGTGATGGCCCAAATGTCGTCAGTCAGCGCGGCACAGAACACCGGGATGAGATGAACGAGCGAGGCTTTTTGAGTAACCACGCCGGCGGTGTNCTCGGTGGTATTTCCTCGGGCCAGGACATTGTGGCGACCCTAGCGTTGAAACCCACCAGTAGCATCACTACGCCCGGTCAATCTGTAAATACCGATGGTGAGGCGGTAGCCGTGGTTACTAAAGGACGCCACGATCCCTGCGTTGGTATTCGTGCGACGCCTATAGCTGAAGCAATGGTGGCATTGGTGTTGATGGATCATCTGCTTCGATATCGCGGCCAAACAGGCGCACTGGGGTAATAACGGCGATCCGATTTGTCATATGCCGTGGCGACTCTTAGACTGCGGCGTCTCTCTCTATACTGCTTTTAGCCATGGCTCAAACTCTTTACGACAAAATCTGGCAGGCCCACCATGTCGGCCAGCGCGCCGATGGTAACAGTCTACTGTACATAGATTTGCAGTTGCTTCACGAAGTTACCTCACCCCAAGCTTTTGAGGGGCTGCAACTGGCTAATCGCCCGTTGTGGCGGGTCAATGCAAACTTAGCCACGCCAGATCACAACGTACCAACCACCGATCGCGAAAAAGGGTTTGCAGGAATAACCGACGAGATCGCGCTCGCTCAGGTAGTGACGCTGGACAATAACTGTAAGAAGTTTGGCGTTGAGCAATTCGAAATCAGTGACCCGCGGCAAGGCATTGTGCATGTAGTAGGTCCAGAGCAGGGCGCTACGCTGCCGGGAATGACCATTGTCTGCGGTGACTCCCATACGTCTACGCACGGTGCGTTTGCCGCACTCGCGCAGGGCATTGGCACCTCGGAAGTCGAGCACGTTATGGCGACGCAATGCTTGGTGCAAAACAAAGCCAAGAACTTTGCGATTAACGTTAGTGGCGAGTTGGCCGGTGGGGTGACCGCAAAAGATCTGGTGTTGGCGATTATCGGTCGCTTGGGTACGGCAGGTGCTACCGGACACACTATTGAATACCGCGGTGAGGCAATACGGCAATTGTCCATGGAAGCGCGCATGACGTTNTGCAATATGGCGATAGAAGCAGGCGCGCGAGCTGGACTGGTGGCGGTAGACGACACCACGATCAACTACATTGCAGGCAGACCATTTGCGCCGCAAGCCGAGCAGTGGGATCAGGCCGTAGCGTATTGGCGCAGCTTGGTGAGTGATGATGCTGCTGTGTTTGATAAGACGCTGGACATTGATGCCAGTGAAATCGCTCCGCAAGTGACCTGGGGAACATCCCCAGAAATGGTCAGTGGCGTCGATCAAGTGGTACCTGACCCGGCGTCTATGCACGACGCGGTCCAAGCAGAATCGGCAAAACTTGCTCTGCAGTATATGAATTTGCAACCGCAGCAAGCNATCACGAGTATTCGGTTGGATCGTATTTTTATTGGTTCTTGCACCAATGCACGGATCGAAGATCTACGCGCCGCGGCAGCGGTCATCCGCGGTCGGCGCATTGCCGGAAACATCAAGCAAGCGTTGGTGGTACCGGGCTCTGGTTTAGTCAAAGCTCAGGCCGAGGCTGAAGGCCTAGCAAAAATTTTCGTCGANGCCGGATTTCAATGGCGCGCTGCTGGATGCTCCATGTGTTTGGGCATGAACCCAGACCAGTTAGGCAACGGCGAGCACTGCGCGTCGACGTCTAATCGCAATTTTGAGGGTCGCCAAGGATATGGTGGTCGCACCCATTTGGTGAGTCCAGCAATGGCAGCGGCGGCGGCNATAGCCGGTCACTTCGTTGATGTGCGGGAGGTCATGTAATGCAGGCATTTACTGTTCTAGAAGGGTTTGCAGCGCCGCTGGATCGTGCCAACGTAGACACCGATCAGATCATTCCCAAGCAATACCTGAAATCGATCAAACGCACCGGGTTTGGCGATTACTTGTTTGATGCCTGGCGTTTTACTGACACCGGTAGTATCGGTATGACGCCAAACGAGCGTACCTTGAACCGCGAGTTTGCGCTCAATCAACCCCAATACCAGGGNGCGTCGATCTTGCTNGCGCGAGATAACTTCGGTTGTGGTTCCTCTCGCGAGCATGCCGTGTGGGCGCTACAAGAGTACGGATTTCGCGCCGTCATCGCGCCGAGCTTTGCGGATATTTTCTTTGGTAATTGTTTCAAAAATGGTGTCCTACCAATTGCTTTGGGTNCTGAGGTTGTGGAGGAGCTGTTTGCGCAGGTTGCGGCGGGACTGCAATTGCGTATAGATCTGGCCGAACAAACGGTCACAGTCACTCATACAGATCGCGTGTTCACGTTNGCGGTAGATTCAGCNTTGAAGCAAAAAATGCTCAGCGGCATGGACGACATCGATATGACGCTCGCCGAGCGCGGGCTGATTGAGGCCTTCGAGGAACAACACAAGGCGCGCCAGCCTTGGTTATTTCGTGACTAATTGACGGAACCAAACGCATGCAAAAGAGTATTTTATTGCTGCCCGGCGATGGCATCGGTCAGGAGGTGGTTGCCGCCGCTACCGAGGTGATGCGNGTTGCCGCAGAGCAGGCTGGCTGCGCGCTGAACATCAGCGAAGGCCTAATCGGTGGTGCTGCCATCGATGCCACAGGNGAACCGTTACCCGNAGCGACGTTGCAAGCGGCAGAACAGGTAGATGCCGTATTACTTGGCGGTGTGGGTGGTCCAAAATGGGATGAATTGCCGACACACTTGCGCCCAGAGAAAGGGCTTTTGGGGCTGCGTCAGGGTTTGGGTTTGTTCGCTAATTTGCGACCGGCGTTGTTGTCAGCGCCACTAGCGGCAGCGTCTTCGCTCAAGACCGAACTGGTGGCAGATCTGGACATTCTGATTATCCGCGAGCTCACCGGTGGTATCTACTTTGGAGAACCTCGGGGCGTAGAAGTGCGCGACAACGAACGAGTTGGATTTAATACCTTGGTGTATTCCGAGCATGAAATCGAACGTATCGCGCGGGTGGGATTCGAGTTGGCGACGAAACGCAACGGCAAGTTGTGCTCGGTGGACAAAGCCAATGTGTTAGAGGTGTCGCAGCTATGGCGCGAGAAGGTCACAGCCTTGGCGCCTGAGTATCCTGACGTTGAGTTGTCGCATATGTATGTCGACAACGCCGCTATGCAGTTAGTGCGAGCGCCCAAACAGTTTGACGTTATGGTAACCGGCAATATGTTCGGTGACATTCTGTCCGATGTTGCCGCGATGCTGACTGGCAGTTTGGGTATGCTGCCCTCAGCGTCGTTAGCCGCTAGCGGTACGGGGCTTTATGAACCGGTGCATGGCACCGCGCCAGATATCGCCGGACAAGACCTTGCTAATCCGTTGGCAACAATTCTTTCTGTAGGCATGATGTTTCGCTACAGCTTAGAGCTGCCAACAGCGGCAGATCGGATCGATGCTGCGGTAGCACAGGTGTTAGCACAAGGGCACCGCACCGCTGACATAATCGGTGATGGCAACAACCCGGTTGGCTGCAAAGCAATGGGTGATCTGGTGTTGGCGCAGTTGCTCAAGAATTAGCGGTAACGGCGAATGTATGATTTGTCGCATGAATAGAATTAGCAGAGGTGATGGCTAACATGGACTCAAGTTCTGGCTACAATGTAGCCATAGTTGGCGCCACAGGGGCTGTTGGCGAGGCGTTATTNGAAATTTTGCAAGAGCGCCAGTTTCCTGTAGCGCAACTGTATTTGTTGGCGTCTGAGCGTTCTGCTGGGAAACGCCTGCAGTTCCATGGCAAGTCGGTGCAAGTGCAACGTCTGGACGAGTTCGATTTCGCGCAAGTGCAGATTGGCTTATTTTCTGCCGGTGGTGATCTATCGGCAGAGTACGCGCCCAAGGCGGCCGCTGCTGGGTGCGTAGTAATCGATAATACTTCTTACTTTCGCTACGACGACGACATTCCCCTGGTGGTTCCAGAAGTAAATTCGCAATGCGTGTCTGACTTTAAGCCGCGCAACATAATTGCGAACCCAAATTGTTCGACTATCCAGATGCTGGTGGCGTTAAAGCCGATCCACGATGCGGTTGGAATTACGCGAATTAACGTGGCGACTTACCAGGCAGTGTCCGGTGCTGGCGCTAGTGGTATTAGTGAGCTAGCGGGGCAAACCGCGAATTTGCTCAACGCTAAACCGATAGAATCCAAAACTATGCCGGTGCAGATCGCCTTTAATGCGATCCCGCAAATAGGCCAGTTTCAGGACAACGGTTACACCCTTGAAGAGATGAAGATGGTTTGGGAAACAAAGAAAATTCTCGGTGATGACAGCATTCAGGTGAACCCCACTTGTGTGCGTATACCGGTGTTTTATGGACACTCCGAGGCCGTACACATTGAAACCGCAGCACCTATCGAGCCTGCAGAAGTAGAGCGTCTGCTGAGTGAAGCAGCGGGCATTAGCGTGGCTAAAGGTCAGCAATACCCCACGCCAGTAACGGACGCAGCAGGTGCCGATCCTGTATATGTTGGCAGAATTCGCAAGGATATCTCACACGATAACGGCATTAGCATGTGGGTAGTGGCGGACAATGTGCGCAAAGGTGCGGCCCTTAATAGCATCCAAATAGCCGAAGTTTTAGTGGCGGAAAATTTGCTTAACAAACAGGTGAATTAAGTGATCTGGCTATGCCGATGGATAATTACGGTAGCACCATTATGGGCAGCCGCTGCGGTCGCGTTAGAACTGTCGGTTCCCCAAGTTGCTTCTTTCCAGGGACAAGACTTGAACGCATTTGTAGACCTGCAAGACTTGCGCGGTTCAGCAGCGCGATTGCGCGTGCAACATGGCAGTGCAGATGAGTATCAGCAACTACAGATACCTCGATACTCGGTCGCCCAACAACTCAGCCTAGCCATAGTGGACGCGCCACTGGGCGGCAAGCGTCTGACCATACGCAGTAATCGACCGATCGTCGAACCGATGGTGCAATTAGTCGTGCGTTTTAGCGATGACCAGGCGCAACATTTGCGCGCCTTGTCGTTGGTGGTACCCGCGCCTCTAGTCGGTGCTCAGGTGGCGGCGGCATTGCAGAACCGGGACGATCGCCGCACCCAGTTAACTCAGCCCAAAGACACCCTGTGGAGTATTGCCAGCGACAGCCGTGAAAGCTCCGCCGTAACAGTGCAGCAACAAATGCTGGCAATTGTGCGACTGAATCCTGAAGCGTTCATTGCGGAAAATGTGAACGGGCTAAAAAGCGGTTATCTATTGCAGTTGCCGGATCTCTTTGAGGCAAGCTTGTTGACCGCCAGCACCGCATTGCGTGAGGTAAAGCAGCAGTACAAGAGCTGGGTGGACGAAGGTTTTGGCCTATTGCCAGGGCAATCGAACGGTGATGACAGTCGCAGCCTCCGAATTGTCGCAACCCAACCGTCTGCAGTATCCCCTGCGGCGTCACAACGGCTATCGCTAGAGTCTGCGGCGGAGGGATCAGCGACAGTCGGTCGAGAATTGAGCAGTTTTGACCCAACGACGACAAACAGTGGCGTGCGCGATGGCACAGCGACGCAGCAGATGGGCGTTGCAGAGGTAGCAGCGCTAGAGCTCGCCGCTGACTCCGGCAACAACACCATCAACGAAGCTGTAGCCAACGATCGCGTGTCGGACACGNNCGANCNANCTGCCCCGTCGACGGTTGTGCAACAACGCCCGCGTGATCTGCCGTTGCCAAGCTCGGCGGTAGTTGCTGCTGCAGAGACCGCGAGCGCAGAGGACTCGCAACCGGCTCAGTCGGACGCTCCAGTGGTTGCTACCAAAGCCCAGGACGATAGCCTTTCGCCGGGTTTAGTCGGTGTGATTGCAACGATATTGCTGACACTGATTGTGATTTTCATGGCGTGGCGCCGTCGGCGCAACGCGGTAACAGCGCTGCAAACGACCCAGCAAAGTGCGGTAGAAGCGACAATAAATGACAGCGCAGAGACTGAGTTCAAAGAACCCACAGTTGCCGGCGCAGCGGCGATGCAGGATACCGTAGCTAAAGACGCGGCAACGAATGACAGCGGCGCATCGCGCCAAGAGCCGTTGTTAGTGTCGCCCAGCGGCTTACCGTCAATGGCCAGCGATGTTGATGAAGAAGACATCATTGAAACGCGCATTAAATTGGCGGTGGCGTTTCTTGAGGTTGGCGACAAGGCTGGCGCAAGGGAACTGCTGCTCGAGGTGTTAGAAGAGGGCGACGAAGAACAACAGACCTCAGCACGATTGCTGTTGGAAGAACTGGACGATTCTCAGTAACGCCGAGATTGGGCTGCGCAGAAAATGACTCAGCATTACCACTACGCGCTGGCTGTTCAATACGCAGGTGGTGACTTCAGCGGATGGCAACGACAGCCTGACGTTGCGACTGTCCAGGGCGCGCTTGAGAGCGCTTTGTCGAGTATTGCAAACGAGGCTATATCCCTAAGTTCGGCGGGCCGCACAGACGCGGGCGTACACGCTACAGCACAAATTGCCGGTTTTACCAGCTCGGTCGCTCCGGACCAACGTAATTGGCGGCGAG
>NHET02000057.1 GCA_002170355.2 Gammaproteobacteria bacterium TMED92 | reverse complement strand
GCAACTCATTGGCGCGGCCCATGGTGGCTGGCGGGGTCTGCTTGGTGGCGTTCTGGAGGCATTGATTGATGCGTTGCCTGTTGCGGCAGACGAACTGCAAGCTTGGATAGGGCCGTGCATCAGTGTCAGGCATTTTGAAGTTAACGAGGACGTCTGGGCGCCGGTGTACGCGCAATGCCCAAACGCTGTTAGCGCACATGCCTCAGAACCGACCAAGCGCATGGTTGACTTGGTGGCGCTGACTCGATGGCGGTTACAACGCTGCGGGGTTGCGCGCGTTGCTGCGGTGCAACAGTGTACGTTTGCAGATGCGAGGTACTTTTCTCATCGTCAGACCACTGTTGAACGAGGACCACATGCCACGACAGGACGCATGGCGAGTATTGTGATGCTGACCAAGGGATTGGACTGAGTCCCTTGCATCATTGACATAGTGATCTGGAATCACAAGAATAGCCCGCCCCGCAAGCTTGGGCGCCAGGGCGAACTACCTAAGCTTCTTACAGAAAATCAAATAGTTAACAGCAGTACATGCGCGAAACAGCGCATTTCGTGTTGGCAATGTGACATCGCCAACACGAGTCAACAGGAACAGGAACATGACCGAACAGTTGTCGGGCGGAGATATGTTAATCCGATCACTTCAGGATGAGGGTGTGGAATACATCTTTGGCTATCCTGGTGGCTCGGCGTTACACATCTATGACGCTATTTTTCGACAACAGAAAATCGAACACATTCTGGTGCGGCATGAGCAGGCGGCGACGCACATGGCTGATGGGTATGCCCGATCTACTGGTCGGCCCGGAGTGGTGTTGGTGACATCGGGTCCTGGGGCGACAAACGCAATCACTGGTATAGCCACCGCGTACATGGACAGCATTCCCATGATCGTGATCTCGGGACAAGTGCCCAGCGATTTGATCGGCACCGATGCGTTTCAAGAAACCGACATGGTGGGCATATCGCGGCCGGTGGTTAAGCACAGTTTCATGGTGCGTAATGCGGCAGAGATCCCTATGGTTGTTAAAAAAGCGTTTCATATAGCGACCACGGGACGACCTGGTCCCGTAGTGATCGACGTACCGAAAGACACCACAGATCCGCTCGAGCAATACGCCTACGAATATCCAAAATCCGTAAATATGCGCTCTTACAATCCCGCGGTTGAGGGTGACAGCGCGCAAATTGCTCGTGCGGCAGATGCCATCGCTAAAGCTAAAAAGCCGGTCTTCTATATTGGTGGTGGGGTAATCTTGGCGTCCGCTTGGGAACACTTGCGCGCCTTAGTGAAAACCGTTGGTGCTCCGGTCACTTCTACGCTGATGGGGCTAGGGGCGTATCCTGGTACTGACCCGCTGAGCCTAGGCATGTTAGGGATGCATGGTACCTTTGAAGCCAATATGGCGATGGACGGCGCGGACCTAGTTGTTGCGCTGGGAGCACGATTTGATGATCGAGTTACCAATAACCCGGCAAAATTCTCGCCGAAGGCGACGATTATCCACATGGATATAGACGCCGCCTCCATCAATAAAATTATTGATGCCGATATCCCGTTGTTAGGCGATGGTGCTTGGGTGTTGGAGCATTTGCTTGCGAGTACGACCGCAGCAATTGCGCAACAAGACGAAACGGCAGCGCAGAGCCGCCAAAGTGCCCTGGATAGTTGGTGGCAACAAATCAATGAATGGCGCGACGCTAATGGTTTGAATCACAACTTACAGGCCGAAGCTGGCAAACCGATCTTGCCGCAACTGGCGATTCAGAGCTTGTACAAAGTAACCAAGGGTGATGCTTTTGTATCTTCTGATGTAGGTCAGCATCAGATGTTTGCCGCACAGTACTATCACTTTGATGAGCCGCGCCGTTGGATCAATTCTGGTGGTCTTGGCACGATGGGCTTTGGCTTGCCGTCGGCTATGGGCGTGCAAATGGGCAATCCTGAAGCCACTGTTGCCTGCGTGACAGGCGAAGGCTCGTTTATGATGAATATGCAAGAGCTATCCACCTGACTGCAGTACGGCTTGCCAATCAAAATCATCAACCTAAATAACCAAGCCTTGGGCATGGTAAAGCAGTGGCAAGATATGCAGTACGGGGGGCGGCATTCGCAAAGTACTTACAGTGATTCGCTGCCGGACTTTAAGACCCTGATTGAAGCTTTCGGCCATGTGGGTATTAAGGTGTCGGATGCCACCGAACTTGATGCAGCGATGGAAGAAGCGTTCAGCGAAAACAATCGAAATCGCCTCGTTTTTGTCGACGTTTGGGTAGACCCTCACGAACACGTCTACCCGATGGCGATCAAAGGTGGTGCCATGCGCGATATGGTGCTGAGCAAATCGGCGGCGGCAGGGCCCAACTGATGCGACGAATTCTAGCAGTGTTGCTTGAAAACGAAGCCGGCGCGTTATCGCGGGTGGTAGGTCTATTTGCCCAACGTAACTACAATATCGAGTCGCTAGCGGTAGCGCCCACCGAGGACATGACAATGTCACGGCTGACCCTGACGACCAGCGGCGATGACAGCAAGATTCAGCAGATCATTAAGCAGCTTAACAAGCTCGTGGAAGTAGTGCGCGTAGACGACTTATACGACAGCGACTACGTTGAGCGAGAGCTATTGCTCATCAAAGTAAAGGCTGAGGGCGACGCACGGCAAGAAGTAAAGCGTACTGCGGATATATTTCGTGGTCAGATCATCGACGTCGCAGTCGACGCCTACACCATCCAATTGGTGGGTCCAAGTAACAAATTAGACGCCTTTATCCGCGCGATAGATGACGTCAGTATTGTTGAAGTTGTGCGATCGGGTGTTTCGGGTATTAGGCGCGGCAGTTAAAGCTATAACGCAGGTCTGTTGTTGCGGGCCGAATTAAATAGAACTCAGTTAACAGGAGCCATTTCATGCAGGTTTATTACGACAAAGATGCAGACCTTTCGATTATCCAGAACATGAAAGTGGTCATTGTTGGGTACGGCTCTCAAGGCCATGCGCATGCCAACAACTTGCGGGATTCTGGTGTTGAGGAAGTTGTTGTTGGTTTGCGTAGAGGCTCAGGTTCTTGGGTCAAAGCGGAAAACGCCGGATTTGCGGTAGCCGAGGTAGCGCAAGCCGTGCAGGGCGCGGATTTGATCATGGTGTTAGTGCCTGACGAATTGCAAGGTGCGCTCTACAAAGATGAGATTGAACCGAACATAAAAGAAGGTGCTGCCATTGCGTTTGCTCACGGCTTTAACATTCATTTTGAGTTAATCGAACCGCGGGCGGATTTGGACGTCATAATGATCGCGCCGAAGGGTCCGGGACATACCGTGCGCTCAACCTATGTGGCTGGCGGCGGCGTCCCCAGTTTAATCGCGATTGCGCAAGACGCTACCGGACAGGCAAAACAAATAGCTTTGTCTTATGCCTCTGGCAACGGCGGGGGCCGCGCGGGTGTCATTGAAACCACTTTTCGTGAAGAAACCGAAACAGATTTGTTTGGCGAGCAAGCGGTATTGTGCGGTGGCGCCGCATCGCTGGTACAGGCCGGATTCGAAACGCTGGTAGAGGCAGGTTACGCGCCGGAGATGGCTTACTTTGAGTGCCTACACGAGCTGAAATTGATCGTTGATTTATTCTACGAAGGCGGCGTTGCTAACATGTGGTACTCGGTTTCGAACACTGCAGAATATGGTGGCCTCACTCGTGGTCCGCGCGTTGTGACCGACGAAACCAAGATAGANATGAAACGGATTCTCAAAGAAATACAAACCGGCAATTTTGCGAAAGAGTTTGTGCAGGAGTATCAGGCCGGTGCACCGAGTATTAAAGCCATGCGACGCATCACTCAAGAGCACCCAATCGAAGAAGTGGGCGAGAAACTGCGAGCGATGATGCCTTGGATTCAAGAGAATCGTCTGGTAAACAAAGAAGTCAATTAAACGCATCGAGGTCTATTTTGGCTTCAAAAGACAAGCAGCCCCTACGCGCAGTCGACAAGGACAGCCAAGGGGCGCGCCAAGACAGCACAATAAACACCGAGNCATCTGATACATCACTGCGCCGTAAAGGCATTTTTCTGTTGCCCAACGTCATAACGACGGGTGCGCTGTTTGCCGGNTTTTACGCAATCATTGCGGCGATGAATGGCGATTTTTTGCCAGCAGTGCTCGCTATTTTTATAGCTATGTTTCTCGATACTGCTGACGGGCGGGTTGCTCGCATAACCATGTCTGAAAGCGCTTTTGGTGCGCAGTACGACAGCTTGTCCGACATGGTCGCCTTTGGTGTTGCACCTGCGGTAGTTGCATTNTCTTGGGGCTTGTCGAGCCTTGGGCAGGTGGGTTGGGTGGCAACCTTCGTCTACATGGCATGCGCAGCATTGCGTTTGGCACGCTTCAACACAGAGAGCGATAGCACCAGCTTTACCGGTCTTGCGAGTCCGTCCGCCGCTGGGTTAGTGACCTTTAGCATTTGGGTGGCACTATCGTACGGTGTCGCTCAGCCGTCGTTCTTATTGGCGAGCGTGATGGCCTTGGTGACCGGGTCGGCAGGNTTGTTGATGGTCTCTAATTTTAGCTACTACTCACCGAAAACCATAAATCTGCGGGAGCGCATTCCGTTTGTAACGCTCGTNCTAATCGCTTTGGCTTTTGCGGTAGTTACGGTAGATCCGCCGGCGGTTTTGCTCACCCTGTGTGTTGCATATTCCGTGTCGGGGCCATTAAAGGCGCTGTGGCAGCATGTGCAAAATCGCAAGGCGTCCCAGGATTAAGACGCCCTTAATTACTTAACTCTCCGAACCAGTGAGAATACGACGATGTTAATCCGCAAGCCTGCTGATATACCCACTTCAGAAATTACGCCAGAGGCCGTGTACCAACAAAGACGCACGTTCATGGGCCAAAGTGCAGCATTGATTGTTGGCGCGGGACTGAGCGCGGCAAGCTCTCGCGTCAGCGCAGGTTTGCAAGAGGATGATGAGATCACGCCAGAGCAAATTGTCACGCAGTACAATAACTTCTACGAGTTCGGTACAGATAAGTCTGACCCTTATGCCAACGCGGGCGCTTTGACTACTGATCCGTGGACCGTGAGCGTATCTGGTGCGGCAAACAAAACCGGTGACTTTGCCTTTGAGGATGTCATCAAAGGATTGACCCCAGAGGAGCGCATTTACCGGTTCCGGTGCGTGGAAGCCTGGTCAATGGTAGTTCCATGGATGGGCATTCCGTTAAAAAAGATCCTGCAGCAATTTGAACCCACTGGTGATGCGAAATACGTAGCGTTCAAGACACTTTATCGTCCAGAAGAGATGGTCGGCCAGCGTTCGTTCTTTTCCAGCATAGACTGGCCGTACGTTGAAGGTTTGCGCATGGATGAGGCGTATCATCCGCTGAGCATTATGGTTACCGGGCTCTACGGCAAGGAACTACCGAATCAAAATGGCGCACCCTGGCGGCTAATGGTGCCGTGGAAGTATGGCTTCAAAAGCATTAAATCCATTGTCAGTATTCATTTCAGCGAGCGCCAACCGGTCAATACCTGGCAGGCATTGGCGGCGCACGAATACGGCTTTTACGCCAACGTTAATCCGGCCGTTGACCACCCGCGCTGGAGTCAGGCAAGCGAGCGGCGCTTGCCGAGTTCGATATTCAACCCAAATCGTCGACCCACATTGCCATTTAATGGTTACGCCGATGAGGTTGCCGAGCTATACCGCGGGATGGACTTGCGCAAGAACTACTAATGAGAGCGCTGAATGTGTGCCGACTAAAGGCCCTGGTATGGGCAACATTGTCGGCGCCCTTACTGTGGTTATTGATACTAATCAGCCAAGAGTTGCGGCAACCAAATTCCGCGCTTGGCCCAGAACCCAGCGAGGCACTACTGCATTATTTGGGTGAGTGGGCGCTCATTATGTTGCTGTTGGCTTTTGCGGTGTCGCCGTTGCGCAGACGCTTACACTGGCCGCCGTTGGGGCAGGCGCGGCGTTTGGTGGGATTGTTTGCGTTTACGTACGCGACTTTGCACGTGCTGACTTATCTGGGTTTGTACGCACAGTTCCAGTTGGCCGAAGTTATCGACGACTTCGTGCATCGGCCGTACATTACGGCGGGTATGGCTGCCTTTGGCGCCTTGCTGTTAATGGCAATCACATCCACGCAAGGTTGGCGAAGACGGCTCAAGCGCAGGTGGCAGCAATTGCACCGCGGCATTTATGTCGCGGCGGCGCTCGCGGTCATACATTTGCTGTGGCTTCGCAAGGACAATACCTTAGACAGCGCCATTTATCTGTCAGTGCTGGCTTTGTTGATTGTGGAGAGAACTGTATTTTTTTGGCAGCAGCGACAAAGGCGTGAGGTGGGTTCGTGACACAGTGCCGCGTTGCCCGGTCTGGGCTAGTATGTGCATAACTAACTCTCACATGCACCAGTGACAAACAGAAATCTTCAGTTGACCCCTCGACAAACGCGCATGCTGGCAGATATGGGCATTGATGTGTGGTACCCACGTATAGCCAATACGGTGGCAGCGCAACCCCAAGTCATAGAGGACGCTCAGCAGGCAACGGCTGCTGATCTTGCCTCGCTAAAGTCCGCATTAGCAGACACGGCGACGGCGGCAATTTCGAACACTCCCGTCGCACCGGCACAGACTGGCGGACAGGCTGCAGTCACCACTGACGCCATAGTGACGCCGATACATCTGCATATCGTTCACAACGACACGACGCTGTTGTTGTCGCAACACGCTGTCGGCGGCCCACTAAAACACTTTGTGGCAGATCTGTTGTTCAGCCAACAGTGGCGTCACGGCAGCGAAAGTGCGGCGAAGACCGTCATCAGCGAATTCAAATGGCCCGTCACGGATAATCCCGATACGCCTGAGCGAGCGTTGCGAGCGTTCGTGGACAGATATCAACTGGGGTCGCTGCAATCTCGCTTACTGTTGTGCACGGCGGCAACGCTGGCAGAGCTGACCGCGTGGATCACCTTGCCAGAACAGGGTTATGTGCTGATTCCAGAATTGCCGGAACTGATGATCAATGCAGACGCGAAGCGAGTTCTTTGGCAGCGCCTCAGCGCCCGTCTATGACAGCCCAAAGTCTGGTCATACAACAACTGACACCTGCACAGATACCAGCAGTGGTGCTGTTAGAGAGCGAGGCGACCGAGTACCCTTGGAGTGAACGCATGTACGCGGACGGTCTGCGCGCTGGGTATTGGATTGGCGCACTAGCAGGCGTCGATGGTATTTCTGGCCTCGCGGTAGTTACTAGCGCCGCAGGCGAAGCGAACCTTTTAAATATTTGGGTGAGTGTTAAGCAACAAGGCANNGGTNGCGGCCGCCGGTTGCTAAATGGCGCAATCGAGCACGCTCGTAAAAGTGCTGCAAGCAAGTTTTTTTTGGAGGTTCGCGAGGGTAATGGGCGCGCGCGCAGCCTATACGAATCCGTTGGTTTTAGTCGTATCGGCCTGCGCAAAGACTACTACCCCGGGACGTTCGGGCGTGAGCATGCAGTATGTATGGCGCTNAACNTGCAGCAACCTAGCTCGCGATAATAGTACCCAAGACTAAAGCTCCGTATACTGCGCCACTCTGCTGCTACAAGCCCGAAACTGTGACCGATTCTGTAAGTGACCGGCGAACTTTCGCCATCATCTCTCACCCGGATGCGGGTAAGACGACCATGACCGAAAAACTGTTGTTGTTTGGCGGTGCAATCAAGCTAGCGGGCACCGTGAAGGCGCGAAAATCCGATCGTCATGCCACCTCAGACTGGATGACCATGGAACAGGAGCGTGGTATTTCCGTTACAACCTCGGTGATGCAATTTCCTTATGATCAGCGCACAGTAAATCTGCTGGACACACCAGGGCACGAAGATTTCTCGGAGGACACTTATCGAACTCTGACCGCCGTCGACTCGGCGCTAATGGTCATCGATGGCGCCAAAGGGGTAGAGCCGCGGACCATCAAACTGATGGAAGTCTGTCGGTTGCGCGACACGCCCATTGTCACCTTCATCAACAAATTAGATCGCGAGATACGCGATCCGATAGAGGTGCTCGACGAAATCGAAGATATTTTGCAGATCCAATGTGCGCCTATGAATTGGCCGATAGACCGGGGTCAAAACTTCAAGGGCATTTACGACTTTGCGTTGGACCAGATCGTTTGCTACGAGCAAGGTCACGGTCACCATGTGCACAACTTCGCGATGATTGACGGCTTGCGTTCAGATGCCGCCAAAGCCTATTTGGGCGCTGGGTATCAAGATTTTCTCGACGAGATCGAATTAGTCCAGGGTGCGAGTCACAGTTTTCAGCAAGACGACTTCAATGCAGCAATGCTGAGCCCCGTCTACTTCGGTACGGCGCTTGGCAATTTTGGTGTTAACCAAATGCTTGACGGCTTTGTGGGTTTGGCGCCGCCGCCGCAGCCGCGGGCCACAGAAGCCAGAGAGGTACTGCCAGAAGAGCCGAAGTTCAGTGGGTTTGTGTTCAAAATACAAGCCAACATGGACCCCAATCATCGCGATCGCATTGCGTTTTTACGCATCTGCTCTGGCACCTACAAACAAGGCATGAAGATGCGCCATCTGCGGCTCGGCAAAGACATAAAGGTCGCCGATGCTGTGACTTTTATGGCTGGAGACCGGGTGCAAACAGAGCAAGCTTTTGCTGGGGACATTATTGGCTTGCATAACCACGGCACTATCCAGATTGGCGATGCGTTCTCCGAAGGTGAGTCGCATCGGTTTTTGGGCATCCCCAACTTTGCGCCAGAATTGTTTCGCCGAGTGCGCGTAAGAGACCCACTGCGCTCTAAGCAACTAGAGAAAGGCATTCAGCAGTTGGCAGAAGAGGGCGCAACCCAGGTGTTTAAGCCGCTGAGTAAAAATGAAATCGTTGTCGGTGCAGTAGGAGTGCTGCAGTTCGATCTAGTGGCTTTTCGCCTGCGTGACGAATACCGCGCGGAGTGCATTTGGGAAAACTCAGCTACGTTTACCGCCCGCTGGGTGCGTTGTGATGACGAAAAGATGCTCAACGATTTCCGCAACAAGAATCAGGACAATCTCGCCATAGATGGCGGCGGTTATTTGACGTATCTGGCCACAAGCAGAGTAAATTTGCAGGTGGTGCAGGATCGCTGGCCGGACATCACGTTCAGCAAAACAAGAGAGCACTGATTGGGGTAGACGTGGCAACCAGTGATGATTTGAAACAGCGATTAAGTGCGGCGGCGACCGAAGGCGACAGTGAGTTCGCGATGGCTCTACTGGTCAGCNAAGTCATTGATGCGCAATTTGATGCCGCGGAAATACGCCTCGCCTTTACGTCGCTGATCGAACCGCTGACGCAACTGCAGTCGCCGGCGGTAGAAGATCTGTTGGCTTTCTTCAGCCGCGTTGGCTTTGGCGGAGCAACCCCGGAGCGAATGGATCTCAGCCACAGCAACTTACAGTGGGTGTTGTCGCAAAGACATGGATTGCCAATCGCTATTGCAGCGCTGCTGATCGAGGCTGCACGGTGTTGTAGCTTCTCTGCTCATGGTATTAATTTCCCTGGCCACTTTCTCGTGTCCGTACAGAACGAAATTGTTGATCCGTTGTCGCTGACTGTATTGCGTCGCGAACAAATCGCACAGAGGGTTGATGCTGATGAGCTAGCTAAGCTCACGCAGCCCACGCAAACGCGCGTCTTTGGATTGCGAATGCTTAACAATGTGAAAATCCAATACGCTCAGGCAGGGAATTGGACCGAAGTGTTGGATATTCTAGCGTGCCAGTTGCTGGTCGAAACTGTAGACCTGCCAAGCCAAGCGGCATTGCATTTTGAACGCGGTGAGTGTTTGCAGCGTTTGTCTATGCAAAGCCATGCCGAACGCGCGTATAGAACCTGTATTGAGATGTCGCCACCGACAGAAGTGTTGTTGCAAGCCCAGCAACGTCTACACGATCTGGAGTTCAGCGCCAAGATTTTGCATTAGCCGAGCCCCTGTGTGGCGACTTATGTGCGCGGTTAGGTCATATCTTCGTAGGGGTTTGATAGTTGCAGATCTACTGGGTTCATAAACCCTGGTATAGACAGCGCGCTGGTACTGATGTTCAGGTCTGTGCCGTCCACCACCCCCTCACCGAACTGGTAGATCGGCGCAATGGAGCCATTGTCAGCATTATCGTCGTGGTCCTGAGCTTTGCGAAGTACGGCCTCTTGTCTACGCTGCATTGCAAGTACGTTATCGTTGCCCCAGCGTTTTGTGAGCATGCTTAAGGTTTGCGCGGGTGACAAGAAAAAACCAGTGGCGTTGTTGCCGCCAAAACCCTTGGAATTGATGAACGCGCCTGGCAAAGCAGCGGGATCTACTTCGATGTGCTGCATGGGCAGATGCAGATGCTCGTG
>NHET02000107.1 GCA_002170355.2 Gammaproteobacteria bacterium TMED92 | reverse complement strand
CGGACCGCCCCCGGGAGGCCCGCGTTCTCCTAACCCCACGGCCGGGTGGCCGTTGTCGATAAACTCAATGTCCATATCAGGCACATCGGCCATGCGCATGGGCGTATAGCTGTTGAGATTCACGTCGCGCACTTGGCCATTCACAAACTCAGTACCTTCGTGCAGAGCCATACTGACACCCCACAAAGCAGCGCCTTCAGATTGCGCCAGTGCACCGTCAGGGTGAACAATGGTGCCAGCGTCAATTACCACGTTGAGCTTTTTCAACGTTACCTTACCGCTGCTGCGATCCACATGAACATGAGCAACGACGCCAGTCCACGTGGGCATATCACGCTCCTGGCCGAAGGTCACCGCAATACCCAACCCTTCGTTTGCGGGTAACTTTTTTCCCCACCCAGATTTATCTGCAACGCGCTGCAACACCGCGGCCATGCGCTTGGCGCCGCCCAACGAATTTGGCGCGCTGCCAGCATTACTGCCTTTGGCGGTTAGATGTTGCAACCTGAACGCTACTGGGTCGGCCCCAACCTTGTGCGCAGCTTCATCCATGAAGCTTTCTAGCGCCCAGTTGGTCCAGCCAGGGCCAACAGAACGTAACCAGCCAGGACGGAAGGTTTCGTTAGCGAGATCGTTCATCACCGCGCGAACCCGATGGGCGCCGACGTCGTACCAATGATTCGCACCGTTGATCGAAAACGGATCGAATTTTTCTCCGTTAGCGCCAGGCCCCAGAAAGAATGGCGCCATCGCGGCGGTTGGCCAACCGGCAGTTGCCGCATGCTGCATCGCCACAACGTTATTGTTTTTATCAAAGGCCATGCTGACATTCTGCACCGAGGCAGATCGCGGCGAATCAAAACGCGAATCGTCTTCGCGGCTGAACACTACCTTTACTGGCTTGCCTAGGGCTTTGGCCGCAAGCAGTGCGGGAACGCCGTAATCACCGTTGAGCCTGCGGCCAAAGCCGCCACCCAGCATATAAGTGCGCATCACAACTTTTTCGGCAGGCACGGCAAGCGCCTGAGCCAAAGTAGGTAGGATCAAGGATTGCCATTGGTTACCAGTGTGCAATTCCCAACGCCCATCCTTTTCAAGGCCAATGGCATTTACCGGCTCCAACTGGAAATGCAGCACAGTATTGGTTACGTAACTGGCTTCTAGCACTGAATCAGCCGCTTCGAACATGTGCTCCACATGTTCGTTGTCCACCACCAACGAGCCGGTATTGCCGGCGAGTAATGCAGCGCCGTGCTGCAACAAATCGGCTTCGGAAACGTCAGCGCCTGGACCCGCTTGCCAATCAATTTTGATCACTCGAGCTGCACGCAGCGCCGCATGATACGAATCGGCAATTACCAAGGCCCAACCAGGCACTGTATTAGAAGGGTCATCTAACACCAGAGTTTGCTGATAACCCTGAATAGCCTTGGCTGCGCTGTCATCAACTGACTGCACAACAGAACCGTGGCGAGTGGGCGGCAGCATGGGTTTCGCATACACCATGCCAGGATAGGTAGCATCGATGCCATACACGGTGCTGCCATCGGTTTTCGCCGGAATATCTATCGCTGTGGTTTCACTACCCACTAGCTTACGCTGTTGCGGCGCCTTGATGGGCAGTGCGGCAAGTTGATCATCAGTATATGCACGGTTCAGATCGCCCTTGGCAACAATCTCACCAAAACTAATACGCTTGCCGTTGCACACAACAAAGCTATTTGCTGCTTTGCACTGGCGTGGATCTTCGCCCAATAGTTTTGCGCCTTCCTCGATGAGCGATGCCCGACCAGCAGCGCCGGCTCGACTCAGCAAATCGAAGTTTTGCCAAACCGACCAGCTGCCGCCGGTTACAAACAATCCATATTTGTCTTCGGTATCTACGTGATGGATGCGTACATCATCCCAGTTTGCTTCCAACTCTTCCGCGACAATACGCGCCAATGCAGTGCCCACGTGTTGGCCCATTTCCGCTTTTGTAACATTGACCGAGATTTCGCCGTTGGGCGCGATGCTGTACCAAATTGTCGGCTCAAAGAGCTTTTCTGCCATGGCATGGGCCGGCGATGCCGAAAGCAAAGCATGGGGCACAAAAGCAAGGGTGAATCCGGCAGTGGTGGCGCCGATCATGAATCCGCGTCGACTGACGCCAGGGTTGCCCGCTTCGACCGGTGCTGCGGTGGACTGGCTGGGACTAGCTATGGAACGAGTTTGTGAATTAGACATTTGCCGTTACCTCCCCAGTAGCCGCCAGTTTGATCGCCTTCTTGATTCGAGAGTAAGCCATGCATCGACACAAATTACCGTTCATAGCGGTTTCAATGTCAGCATCAGTGGGTGCCGCATTAGTCGCTAACAAGCTGGCGGCCTGCATGATCTGACCCGACTGGCAGTAACCGCATTGTGGCGTCTGAGCTGCAACCCAAGCTTGCTGCAACGGGTGGTCGCCGTTCTCGCTTAAGCCTTCTATCGTCGTAACGTCTTTGCCCACTACCATGGCAACAGTGGTTATGCAGGAACGCTGCGCCACACCATCAATGTGCACGGTACACGCACCGCACATACCAATACCGCACCCAAACTTTGTGCCTTTCAGGTCGAGTTCGTCGCGAACAGCCCAAAGCAGTGGCGTATCGCCTGGAACATCCAGGGCAACCGCATTGCCATTTATTTTGAATTCAATCGTCATTAGTTTCTCCCCAAACCCGTTGATCGAACCATAGCCAATGCTAGGCTAAGCGAGCAAGACCTAACGTCGCTCCAGAGTAGGAGATGAATAGCCGCAACGTGGCCAGCGATTGGACTGGGGGAGAAGATCTTACCCGGGGTTTTACCTCAGTTTGATGGCGCTAGCGCCGCCCCGACCGAGTAGTCGGGGCGCAACATATATCGAGTTAAGGTAGTAGATGCGCTACCGCATCACGTTCTTCTGTCAACTCCACCTCGGTGGCGGTCATTTTTTCCTGACTGAACTCACCAACCTCAATCCCCTGAACAATTTGCCAGTCGCCGCCCGAACAACGCACCGGAAACGAGTAGATCAAACCTTCTGCAATGCCATAGCTGCCATCAGAATAGACACCCATGCTTACGATCGCATCATTGCCTAGAGCCCAGTCATGCATATGATCAATAGCAGCATCCGCCGCTGAGGCCGCACTTGATGCTCCGCGCGCCTCGATAATGGCAGCGCCACGCTGTTGCACCGTGGGAATGAAGTCGCCGGTGTACCAGTCCATATCCACCAATGCCATGGCGTCTGTGCCGTGTACTGACGCCCGATGTATGTCCGGGTATTGGGTTGCAGAGTGGTTACCCCAGATACAAAGACCGTCTACGTCGCTGACATGCTTTCCAGTCTTTTGCGCCAGTTGCGCCATCGCGCGGTTGTGGTCGAGTCGTGTCATGGCGGTAAAGTTACGCGGATCTAGGTCAGGCGCATTACGCTGGGCAATGAGACTGTTGGTGTTGGCGGGGTTGCCTACCACCAGCACTTTCACATCTCGCGACGCGTTGTCATTCAACGCCTTACCCTGAACGGAGAAAATTGCAGCGTTAGCCTCTAGCAGGTCTTTGCGCTCCATACCCGGACCGCGCGGTCTAGATCCCACTAATAACGCGTAATCGGTGTCTTTGAATGCAACGTTTGGGTCATCGGTATAGGTGACTTCTTGCAACAACGGGAAAGCGCAATCGTCTAGTTCCATTACCACACCCGCGACAGCACCTAATGCAGGGGTTATTTCTAGAAGTTGCAAAATGACTGGCTGGTCTTTGCCAAGCATGGCTCCTGAAGCCACACGGAACAAAAGTGCGTAGCCAATTTGGCCGGCNGCACCGGTAATGGTNACGCGAACGGGATCTTTCATGTTGTCTCTCTCGATGATGGTTTACGCGAAAAGCAGCGGCGCATTCTAGTGGCAAAAGAGGAAAATTTCCGCACCCGAAGCCANTTGGTATCCAACAAAGTTCGCTNACGCTTGCTGCATTAGNGNAATATTAAGCATGTGAGCACCGGCGTCAGACCAAGCGTTAGCACTTCAGCCTCCGCGAACTTGGTCGCTGATTGCCACATAACTGGACACAAATNCAACGCCCGAACAGGAAAAACCTGTAACGGAACTCTACATCCACTAGGAAACGCCTTTTTTAGCGACATATGCACCATAATAGTGCGNATGAGGCTTTGCTTGGGTTGAAAATTCGAGCAATTTTTGAGATCTTTTTCAGCCGGTTTGGTCGGCGCTCGCGGCGCGCAACGGAGATTGCGCCTANGGGTCCCAACACTTCATCGAACCGGCGTTTACAGACAGTCTCTTGCCTCCTTTAGTGCAAGCAAATTTACCAAGTCTCTGAGTCCGCTTATTTATTAGGCAGACGGGATGCCACGCCTTAAAAGAAGCGTCTTGGCGTCCTAGAACATGAGACACAACTGTACTTAGAGCATATTTATGAGCGTACCCTACGAAGGTAACTTGCCCGCAAAAACTGGTTTATACGATCCGGCCAACGAAAAAGACGGCTGCGGCGTTGGCTTTATTTGCGATATTAAGGGACGCCCTAGCCACCAAATTGTGGCGGACGCAGCGGCCATGAATTGCTGCATGGAGCACCGCGGCGGCGTCGGCTATGAGAAAAATACCGGGGACGGCGCAGGCGTGCTTACCGGCTTACCACATGAATTGTTACACGAAGTCGCCGAGGCTACTTTTGGCCAGCCGCTTCCCGACCACGGCCGCTACGGCGTGGGTAATGTTTTCCTCCCTAACGACCCCGCCGAGCGCGAACACTGCAAGCAGGTCATCACGGAAGAAATAGTTGCGGCGGGGCAAACGCTAATTGGCTGGCGGCCACTACCTACTGACCCCGATGGCGCAGACATCGGCAGGGCAGCTCGCGCTGCGATGCCTTACTTCGAGCAATTATTCATCGCATGCGGCGACGGCCGCGACAGCAACGCTTTCGAGCGCACGCTGTATTTGATTCGTAAATTGACGACTCATCGGTTGCACGGCGATGTAAATTTGGCCCAACGACACCTGTTTTACGTTTGCTCATTGTCCGCCAATGTCATCATTTATAAGGGCATGCTGACGCCTGATCAGTTGTTCCCATTTTATCCGGACTTACAAGACCCAAATTACGCCAGTCACCTGGCTATGGTGCACTCACGTTTCAGCACCAACACATTTCCTTCTTGGGATCGNGCCCAACCCAACAGATTTATGAGCCACAACGGTGAGATCAATACCTTGTTGGGTAACGTGAACTCCATGAACGCACGCGAAGGCATTGTTGCAAGCGAGCACTTTGGCGACGACATTAAGAAATTGTTTCCAATCGTGGAGCCAAACTGCGCNGACTCCGGCAGCTTCGACAACGTGTTGGAGTTCTTGCTGATGTCTGGGCGGAGTCTGCCTGAAGCATTGCTGATGATGATTCCCGAAGCCTGGCAGCAGCATCGCAACATGAATGACGCCAAACGCGCATTCTATGAATACCACTCCTGCCTCATCGAACCATGGGACGGACCAGCGTCTATTGCGTTCAGCGATGGCACTTGCATTGGCGCAGTACTGGATCGCAACGGCCTACGTCCCTCGCGNTATTACATCACTGACGATGACAANTGCATTATGGCGTCTGAGGTAGGCGTGGTTGAAGTCGACCCTGCCCGCGTCGTGAAAAAAGGTCGCCTGCAACCAGGCCGAATCTTTTTGATCGACTTTAACCAAGGTCGCATGATTCCTGACGAAGAACTGAAAGACAGCCTGGCCAGCAGCCGTCCTTATGAGCAATGGATGGCGCAACAGCGTATTGATCTGAGCGAAATCCCAGAGCGACCTGGTCTCGGCGTCGAGGCTGCAAGCCTGACCCAGCGCATGCAAGCGTTTGGCTATACCCAAGAAACCATGCAGTTTATGCTCGAACCGATGCTGCGCGAACTCCGCGATCCGCTGGGTTCTATGGGCAACGATGCGGCTCTTGCTGTGATGTCAGAAAAGCCGCGAATGTTGTATGACTATTTCAAACAACGTTTCGCCCAGGTGACTAATCCGCCAATCGACTCTATCCGTGAAGAAGTCATTATGGCGCTGGAATGCTATATCGGTCCTGAGCGCAATTTTTTGGCGCCAACACCGCAACACGCCCACCGTCTAAGGCTACCCCATCCTGTTGTTAGCAACGATGAGTTGGCGACGCTTGCGAACATGGACTACCGGGATTGGCGCAGTAAGACCATCGACATTACCTATCCGCTGAGTGCTGACGAAAACACCTTGCCGGCACTGCAAGAAGCCTTACAACGTATCTGCGACGAGGCAAAGCAAGCCATCGCTGATGGCTATAGCCTCATTATTTTGTCTGACCGCAGCATTGCCGCAGACCGCGGCGCCATGAGCGCCCTACTGGCGGTAGGTACCGTGCACCATGCCCTCATCGCTGCACACATGCGCAGCCAGATCGGATTAGTGATCGAGACCGGTGAAGCGCGGGAAGTGCACCACCACTGTCTATTAGTCGGCTATGGTGCCGATGCCATTAACCCCTATTTGGCTTTTGAGGCGCTGTGGGACGCCCATGACCAAGGCAAGTTCAACGACATTGCGGACATCCAGAGCCCAGCCGACATAGTTGCGCGATACCGTAAGGCGGTTGCCAAAGGCATGCTTAAAGTCATGGCGAAGATGGGCATCTCTACTCTACAGTCATATAAAGGCGCGCAGATCTTTGAAGCCGTTGGCCTTGCGCAAGATTTGGTGGAACTGGCATTCAAGGGCACCGCAAGCCGCGTTTCCGGTATCGATCTCGCAGCCTTGGCCAGCGAAATGCTGCGTCGTCATCGACTGGGCTTTCCCAGCCGCGATGACGCTAAGATTGCGATGCTGCCTAACCCGGGGGATTTCCATTGGCGACGCACCGGTGACACTCACTTGTGGGATCCACAATCTATCGCCAACCTGCAGTCGGCCGCCCGCGCAAACAGCGAAGACGCTTATTGGTCTTTCGCCAACCAGGTCAATGCAGAAAACACCCGCAAAGCGACCTTGCGCGGTTTGTTAGAATTCGTTGCAGACAGTCCCAGTATTGATATTGACGAGGTGGAGGACGCAGCGGAAATCGTTAAACGTTTCGCTACCGGAGCTATGAGTTTCGGTTCGATCAGCGCCGAAGCCCACGAGTCCCTCGCCATTGCTATGAATCGCCTTGGCGGCAAATCTAATACCGGTGAAGGCGGTGAAGACGCAAAGAGGTTTATTCCTCTGGCTAACGGCGACTCCAAGCGTTCCGCCATCAAGCAAGTTGCCAGCGGACGCTTTGGCGTAACGATCAANTACCTCACCAACGCCGACGAACTACAGATAAAGATTATNCAAGGCGCCAAGCCCGGCGAGGGCGGCGAATTGCCCGGTGGAAAAGTTGACGATTATATTGCCAGCCTTCGTCACTCCACCCCTGGCGTCGGCCTAATCAGCCCACCACCGCATCATGACATTTACTCCATCGAAGACATGGCGCANCTTATTCACGATTTGAAGAACGCTAATCCAAAGGCGCGCATCAGCGTTAAATTGGGCGCGGAGATTGGGGTGGGTACGGTAGCTGCCGGAGTCGTTAAAGCACGAGCGGACCACCTAGTCATAGCTGGCGATTCCGGCGGTACTGGCGCTTCTCCGTTGACCTCTATCAAACACGCCGGTGTACCTTGGGAACTGGGTATCGCCGAAACTCACCAGACGCTGGTGATGAACAACCTGCGCTCCCGAGTGGTATTGCAAACCGACGGCCAAATAAAAACCGGCCGCGATGTCGCCATTGCAGCGTTGTTAGGGGCTGAAGAATACGGCTTTGCCACCGCGCCTTTGATCGCTCTGGGCTGCATAATGATGCGCAAATGCCACCTCAACACTTGTCCGGTGGGTATAGCCACTCAAGATCCAGAACTGCGTAAGAAGTTTACTGGTGCACCGGAGCACGTGGTTAACTATCTGTTTATGGTCGCTACAGAACTGCGCACGATCATGGCCCAACTTGGTGTCCGCACCGTTAACGAGATGATTGGGCGCGTCGATCTGTTGCGTACCGACAAAGCGCTGGCGCATTGGAAGGCGAAGGGCCTAGATCTAAGTGCCATCATCGCACCAGCTCAAGAGCCCGACGAGTTTCTTGGCAGCTACGCTATTCATGATCAGGATCATGAATTAGACAAAGCGTTGGACAACAAGCTGATTCCATTGGCCGAACCAGCACTCCAACGCGGCGAAAAAGTAAGCGCTGAATTGTCCATTCTCAACACTAACCGCGTGGTCGGCGCCATGCTGTCGAATAAAGTGATTACCGACGTGGGTCCGCAAATGCTGCCCGACGATACCATTCACTTTAAGTTCAATGGCAGTGCGGGGCAGAGTTTGGGCTGTTGGCTGGCGAAAGGNATCACGTTGGAAGTAGAAGGTGACGCGAATGACTTTGTCGGCAAGGGCATGTCTGGTGGTCGCGTCATCGTTTACCCTCCGAAAAACAGTTCCTTCCGACCCGAAGAAAACATTGTCGTTGGTAATGTCGCGCTGTACGGCGCCACCTCAGGCGAAGCGTATTTTCGTGGCATCGCCGCCGAGCGCTTTTGTGTACGCAATAGTGGCGCCAGCGCGGTAGTAGAAGGGGTTGGCGATCATGGCTGCGAATACATGACCGGTGGACGAGTCGTCGTGCTCGGCAATACCGGGCGTAATTTCGCAGCAGGCATGAGCGGTGGGATCGCCTACATCTGGGATCCAAACAGACGTTTTGCCGGCAACTGCAACAGCGAAATGGTCGATCTCGACCCGCTGGAGGCGGATGCAGACATCCAGGAACTTAAGCGTCTCGTAGCCAATCACGCGGAATTTACTGGGTCTACCGTGGCTCAAAATCTGCTGGACGACTGGGCCAATCAAATTGCGCACTTTGTCAAAGTAATGCCCAAGGACTACAAGCGCGTGCTCGCCGAGCGCGAACAGCAATTCAGCGCAGGGTAGGCAACAATTATCTCGATCGATAAGTAAGAAAGGCTAAAGAGCGACACATGGGTAAACCAACCGGCTTTATTGAATTTCCACGCAACGCGGCACCGTATCGGCCACCGGCGGAACGCCTGCTCGATTTCAACGAAATATATACCGATCACGACGTCTCGCGACTGACCACCCAAGGGTCGCGCTGCATGGACTGCGGCGTACCGTTTTGCCAGTCCGACGAGGGTTGTCCCATTCACAACTTGATTCCCGAGTGGAACGATTTGGTTTATCGCGACCAGTGGCGCGAAGCACTGGACCGACTGCACAAAACCAACAATTTCCCTGAGTTCACCGGTCGCGTGTGTCCCGCGCCCTGCGAAGGCGCTTGCGTGCTCGGCATCACAGATCCGGCAGTAACGATTAAAAATATCGAAATGTCGATCATTGACCGCGGATTTGCAGAGGGCTGGGTTACCCCAAACACGCCGAGCACCCGCAGTGGTAAAAAAGTTGCCGTTATTGGCTCTGGTCCTGCGGGACTGGCAGCCGCAGATCAGCTGAATAAAGCCGGCCACTACGTGACTGTTTACGAGCGGGCCGATCGGATTGGCGGGCTGCTTATGTACGGCATACCGAATATGAAGCTGGCGAAAAACGATGTGGTTGAGCGACGAGTGCAATTGCTGCGAGACGCCGGCATTGAGTTTGTTACCAACACCACAGTCGCTGACGGCGATAATGGCAGCGTTGCGATAGACGCATTACGCGCAGACAACGACGCCGTGTTGCTGACGACTGGCGCCACAGTGCCGAGAGATTTGCCAATACCTGGACGAGAATTGCAGGGCGTACACTTTGCTATGGACTTTTTGTCCGCCAACACAAAGAGCTTGTTGGACTCAAACCTACAGGACCAAGCTCACATCTCTGCGAAAGACAAGAACGTTATCGTTATCGGCGGTGGCGATACAGGCACCGACTGCATAGGCACGTCGCTGCGTCATGGTTGTAAATCTCTCGTAAACTTTGAGCTGTTTCCACAGCCGCCAGAGCACAGAGCGGCAAATAACCCGTGGCCTACCTGGCCAAAAATCTTTCGCGTTGACTACGGACACGAAGAGGCTACGACCCGCCAGGGCGAAGATCCGCGGGTGTATTCAATTTCATCACTAGGCTTTATTGGCGACGACCAAGGGCGGCTCACCGGCGTGCGAACCACCGAGGTGGTTATGCAAGACGGAAAGCTCGAAAACATACCCGGCACCGAGAAAGATTGGCCTGCCGATCTGGTATTTTTGGCCATGGGTTTCNTAGGCCCCGAACACGCTGTTAGCGATCCGCTCGGACTGGAATACGACGAACGCTCAAACTACCGTGCCGAATATGGGCAGTACAATACTAATGTAGAGAAGGTGTTTGCCGCCGGCGACTGTCGTCGCGGACAGTCTCTGGTGGTTCGCGCCATCAATGAAGGCCGTGAAGCCGCGCGGGAGATAGATCGGTATCTAATGGGCAGCACAGACTTACCTTAAGTAAGTTCGTTGGCTTGCAGGACTGCC
>NHET02000003.1 GCA_002170355.2 Gammaproteobacteria bacterium TMED92 | reverse complement strand
TTTATCGTCAGTAGCCCGCCGTATTCGCATAAACGTGGCACCGAACTGTTAGACGCGGCTCTTGTCGCAGGCGCCTTTGATTGCGACGTCAGTGTGTTGTTTCGCGACGACGGGGTGTGGTCGCTCGAGGCGCACGAACAAGGCAATGCCAGCGGTCAACGCTCATTTGCGAAAATGCTCACAGGTCTAGCGGATTACGATATCGACCGTCTGTATGCGTGTCGCGAATCTATGGTTGAGCGTGGCATTCACCCGAACCCCAAGTTAGCCATTACAGTCGCCAATCACGCCGACCAACAACGACTCATCGCGGCACAAGACGCGGTTATTGGAGCGGCTCCATGAGCTTGCATCTGGTCTTTTGCAACAACGGATTACGCAGCTGCTTACGGCGCCGTGACGATAGCGAGCCCATTATCTTGCTAGGCGACGGCGTCTATGCAACAGCCGACAAACTCAGCAATTGCTACTACTTGCGTGATGACGCTGAGGCTCGCGGTATCGCCACTGAAGGTAAAGGCGCGATCCTGATCGACTACTCACAAATGGTGCGGCTAACAGAACAACACTATCCCGCGATAAATTGGGCGGACTAGGCAGATGACCGACGGGAGTTTGTCCGCTAATGACCAGGCACTGGCCTCGCGTTTAGATCAAGACGGTTACCTTCGTGACCACGCCGCATGGACGCCGCAAATCGCCACCGAGTTAGCAGCGCTTGAACACATACAGCTAGGCGCCGAGCATTGGCGGATCATAACCTTGTTGCGCGACTTCTATGCCCGTACTGACATAGCTCCGGCCATGCGGCCATTGGTCAAGTTAACGCAAGCAGAGTTCGGTGCGGATATCGGCAACAGCGCTTTTTTGATGCGCCTTTTTGGTGGCAGCCCAGCTAAAATGGCAGCAAAAATTGCAGGCTTACCACGTCCAACGAACTGCATCTAGCGGTCACGCTATAAAGCCGTCACCGCGGTATAGGCTGGCGCTAACGACACCACTTCGCCAACGATGATAACAGACGGTCCAACGACCTCTTGTTCTACAACCGCAGTTGGCAAATCTTCAAGTGCCGCAAAAACACTCCGTTGGTTCGATAGCGTTGCATTTTCGATCAGAACCGCTGGNGTTTGACCACTGCGCCCGGCATTGACCAGATGCGCAACGATTTTAGCTATACCGACTAATGCCATATAAATCACTAGGGTTTGATCGCCCCGAGCTAACTCGGGCCAATCAACATGCTCTGCCTGTTTAACACTATGGCCGGTAACAAATCGTACCGATTGGCTCAATCCCCTATGGGTTAGCGGTATGCCGCAATAACTAGCGGCGCCCATAGCCGCAGTAATACCGGGAATAACCGAAAACTCGATGTTCGCGTGTTGCGCTAAAACCTGCTCTTCTCCACCACGCCCGAATATGTAAGGGTCTCCGCCTTTTAACCGCACCACAGTTTTCCCNTCGAGCGCGTGCTGCAGAATCAGCGCATTAATTTGCTGCTGCACCTCGGTACCGCCACGCCGCAAAACTTGCGGTTGCGCGTCTCGGGGGCCTTGTTTTCCAACGTCAATTAACTCCGCGTCCCGACGCGCGNAGTTTAATAATTCGCTATTGGCAAGCTTATCGTAAAGAATGACGTCGGCGTTTTGGATAGCACGCATGCCTTTGACGGTGATCAAATCGGCATCTCCAGNGCCTGCGCCAACCAAAACAACTCGTCCATGCCTGGCTGTCTTTTGTAGGTGCTGTAAAGCAAGCGCCTCGGCCTTCGCTAAATCACCCTGCATTGCCGTCTCTGCCGACGCCCCAGAAAATACCTGTTCCCAAAATGCCTTGCGCGCATCGACNTCGGGCAAGCGTTGCTTCACCTCATCGCGCAAACGACCGGCAAGGTCCGCCAATNAGCCTANTCCTAACGGCAACCGTTGTTCCAACCAGCCGCGCACAGTGCGCGACAAAGTCGGTGATTGGCCCATACTCGATACAGCCACCANAATTGGCCAGCGGTCAATAATCGCAGGGAAAATGACCGAGCAAAGGTCGGTTCGGTCAACGCAGTTTATCCATTGACCCCGCGACTGCGCGATCGTGAAAGCTTGTTCGCTTACGCCCTCCGCATTCGTCGCACAAATGACCAATGCAAACTCTGGCGCCATGGCGTCAGGGTGGAACTTTTGCTGCTGTAATTTTATGTTGTGCTCAAGCTGTAGCTTGACTATCTCGGGCGCAATCTCCGGCGCCAGCACCGTAACGTGCGCGCCAGTGCGCACCAACCAGCGCAACTTTCTAAGCGCTGTGAGTCCGCCTCCAATGACCAAACAATCCCGGCCCTCGAACCGATGAAACAGCGGTAGGTAGAACACTCGTCAGCCCGCCAAGGCGATAACGTCTTGGCCACCTAAGTATGGCTGCAGAACCTCTGGAACACTGACCGTACCGTCATTGTTTTGATAATTTTCTAGCACCGCGACCAATGTGCGACCTACCGCCAGACCGGAACCGTTGAGGGTATGCAGCATCTCGATGTTGCCGTCTTTGCTGCGGAAGCGTGCCTGCATTCTGCGCGCCTGAAAGTCGAGAAAATTACTGCAAGATGAAATCTCTCGATATTGGTTCTGGCTTGGCAGCCAAACTTCTAAATCAATGGTTTTGGCAGCAGCGAAACCAAGATCACCCCCGCATAGCAACATTGCGCGGTAGGGTAGATTCAATGCCTGTAAGATTGCTTCAGCATGGCCGGTTAGCTCATCAAGTGCTTGCCAAGACTCATCAGGATGCACCAATTGCACCATCTCTACTTTTTCGAACTGGTGCTGTCGAATCATACCTCGAGTGTCTCGACCATAGCTGCCTGCCTCACTGCGAAAACAGGGCGTATGGCACACGTGACGGATCGGCAATGCGGTTTCATCCAAGATCTCGCCACGGTAAATATTGGTTACCGGAACCTCTGCGGTGGGTATTAAATAAGTCTCTTGCTCTTGGTCAATACGAAACTGATCCTCGGCGAACTTGGGCAACTGTCCGGTGCCCAGCAAACTGTCGGCATTCACAATGTAGGGTACATAAACTTCTTGATAGCCATGTTGCTGGGCGTGTGTGTCGAGCATAAATTGAGTCAGTGCGCGGTGTAGGCGCGCAACATCGCCTTTCATCACGACGTATCGCGACCCACTGATTTTAGCCGCTGTTTCAAAATCCAGGCCGCCCTGCTCGGTCAGGTCAACATGATCCAAAGGCGTGAAGTTAAACTCGCGAGGACTACCCCAAGCCCGCAGTGCTACGTTAGCGGTCTCGTCTTGGCCCTCCGGCACTTCACGGTCAGGTACATTTGGAATGGCTTGAAGAAAGATCTGAAGTTGCTCTTGAACTTCGTTAAACGCCTGTTTAGCCGCCTCTAGACGTTCACCTAAGCCACTCACCTCAGCCAGCAATGGCTCTATGTCTTCGCCTCTCGCTTTGGCTTGCCCTATGCCCTTCGACTTGACGTTACGTTCATTTTGCAGCTTTTCCGTTTCGCTTTGCAGGCGTCGACGCTGTGACTCAAGATTTTCGAACAAGCCGGTATCAAGCTGAAAGCCTTTCACTGCCAGGCGCGCAGCAACCTGCTGAATATCAGCTCGAAGAACTCTTATATCTAACATTGCGTATTTTTCTCTTTGATTTACCGCTGTCTTTTGCGCCCTAAATCGCTCGTGAACCCAACCAAACTCCCATTAGGCAAAGGCCAACAGACGCCATTATGTAGCCAACAGCAGCTGCCAAGCGGCCACTGTTGAGCAATTGTAGAGTTTCTAGCGAGAACGCGGAAAATGTTGTAAACCCACCAAGCAAACCAACTATGAGGAACGATTTCCCCCATTGCAAAAACCAGTTCTGCTCGCCACAAAGGCTCCAAACTGCGCCAATGATAAACGAGCCAACCACATTTATCGTCAAGGTTGCCCAAGGGAAGCTCTGGGCGGCAAAAAGCAGCCCCAGGCTGTAGCGAGCCATAGCCCCCAAGGCGCCACCTACGCCCACCCACAATAAGCCCGACATTAGTCTTGCCAACGCCGCGTGACAGCTTGCTGATCAAGTTCAGCCAAGCGCTGCAGTCGCGCCTTTATTTTACTCTCTAAACCTGCGCTTTCGGGAAAATAGAATTGTTGGGGCTCAACGTCATCCGGAAAGTATTGCTCGCCAGGCGCATAGGCGCCAAGTTCAGTCTGCTCACTGTGGGCATGACGGTAACCATCACCAAAGCCTAAGTCGCGCATAAGCTCGGTAGGCGCGTTCGCCAGATGCTTTGGAACATCGTGGCTCGGCTGATGCGCGACAAAATGCTGGGCCGCTGCAAACGCTCGATATACGGCGTCGCTCTTCGGCACGCTAGACAAATATAAAACCGCCTGGGCAAGCGCCAACTCGCCCTCGGGCGATCCCAGCCGCTCGTAGCTTTGTAGAGCCCCTAGCGTTATCTCTACCGCCCGTGGATCCGCATTACCGACATCTTCGCTGGCTAATCTAAGTAATCGGCGACCAATGTAGCGAGGGTCTGCGCCGCCATCGAGCATACGGCAAAACCAATACAGTGCCGCATCCGGCGAGCTACCTCTTATAGATTTATGCAGGGCCGATATTTGCTCGTAGAAAACATCACCACCCTTGTCAAAACGACGCGTCTTTGCACCCGCTGCGCGCTCAACAAGCTCGTCGGTAACGTCGCCCTCGCCAAGCTGGGCGGCGATCTCTAAAATATTTAGCAATCTACGTGCATCGCCATCAGCCAAGGCAGCGAGACGCATGCTGGCCTCAGCAGTTATCGTTCGTCGCAGCAGTTTTGCGGCACGCTCAACAACCTGGCACAAATCAGCCTCAGCAAGGGCCGTTAACACATAAACTCTGGCTCGCGACAGCAATGCCGAATTCACTTCAAACGACGGATTCTCTGTTGTGGCACCAATAAAGATCAACGTGCCATCTTCGACGTGAGGCAAGAAAGCATCTTGCTGCGCCTTGTTGAAGCGATGCACTTCGTCGACAAACAGCACCGTGCGGCGACNGTGCCCTTGTTGCATTTTTGCCTCGGCAACCGCCTGACGAATATCCTTAACTCCCGCAAGCACCGCTGACAGGCTGATCCAGTGACAATCAGCTTGCTGCGCCAACAGGCGCGCCAAGGTAGTCTTGCCCGTTCCTGGCGGCCCCCAAAGAATCATAGAGTGAATTGCACCACCGTCGACCAATTGCCGAAGCGGTTGTTTAGGATCGAGTATCTGCTGCTGCCCGGCATACTCGGCCAATGTTTGCGGGCGTAAACGTTCCGCTAAGGGTCGATTGTCGAGAGCTTGCCCAGCAAACAGATCAGCCACGGATCACATCCGTGCCTGGCGGCAATGCCAACTTGAATTGGTCCTCGGCAATAGATTGTTGCACCCTTAATTCGGAAAATAGGATCCTCGTCAGCTGTCCTGCGCTGTCCCAGATACTCAGGTAGTGCAGTTGCGAGTTTTTGAAGCGCAACTCCAACTGCAAAAACAACGAATCATCTGCCTTTGGATAAAGCAAAAAGCGTTGCTGCTCGTTTTGCTCAGCCTCGCTAACGGTGAAATCGCGAAGCAACGCTTGAGTATCTCCGAGCAACACCATCAACGGAGTGGTGCCGAGGCCGTCCACGAAATTTAACTGTGTGACTTGGGCTAGATCCGGATCGTAAATCTGTACTTGAGTACCTGCAGCGACGATCACTTGCTCAAATGGTGCGTCCACTTGCCAGCGAAAATTCGGACGACTCAGCAACAAGCGACCTGTGGACTCATCAACCACCTGATTACTCGCGTCGATCACCCGTTGGTTAAAGCGCCCAGTGACGCCATTAAACTCTTTGATTAAGTCCACCAACATTGCCGCAGCGCCCTGCTCCTCGAGGGCCACATTAGGCGATGATTGCCCTTCCGCTGCTAACGCCGACGCGCTCGCGACACCCCATAGCAATATTGCGAGTAAGTTAGTTATTGCGATCTGGAACAAGGATTTCTCGACTGCCGTTTGAGTTCATCGCAGACACAACGCCAGCGGCTTCCATGGCCTCAATGAGACGCGCCGCCCGGTTGTAGCCAACTCGCAACTTGCGCTGGACTGAAGAAATCGATGCGCGCCGAGATTCCAATACGAACTGCACGGCCTCATCGTAAAGGGCATCGTCCTGCTCGGTATCACCCTCACCCTCCAATTGCAAAAACGGCTCATCTGTACCACCGGCACTAACAATGTCTAAAAGATAATCTGGCTCGCCGCGCAGCTTCCAGTCATTGACAACGCGATGTACTTCGTCGTCGGACACAAAGGCTCCATGCACCCGTTGTGGTAACGCCGTGCCAGGCGGCAAATACAGCATATCGCCATGGCCGAGTAACTGCTCGGCACCGCCTTGGTCAAGAACAGTGCGCGAATCAATTTTTGATGACACTTGAAAGCTTATGCGGCTCGGAATGTTCGCTTTAATCAATCCTGTGATCACATCTACTGACGGGCGTTGCGTGGCGAGCACCAAATGAATGCCTGCGGCCCTGGCCTTTTGCGCAATGCGAGCGATCAATTGCTCGACCTTTTTGCCAACCACCATCATCATGTCTGCAAATTCGTCTATTACCACGACGATGGCTGGTAACGCTTGCAAATCCGGTGCTGGCTCCACCTCGTCTTTCCACAGGGGGTCTTTGAGCGGTTCACCTTTCTGCAACGCGTCGTTTACCTGACGATTGAAGCCAGCTAGGTTACGCACGCCCATGGCGGCCATAAGACGGTAGCGCCGCTCCATTTCGGCAACACACCAATTCAGCGCGTGAGCGGCCTCTTTCATATCGGTAACGACTGGCGTTAGCAAGTGTGGTACGCCCTCGTAAACCGACAGTTCCAACATCTTTGGATCCACCAGGATCATCCGTACTTCGTCCGGGGTGGCCTTGAGTAGCAGACTCAGCAACATAGCGTTCACGCCAACGGATTTACCGGAGCCGGTGGTACCAGCCACCAGTAAGTGCGGCATTTTTGCCAGGTCTGCTACNACCGAGGCGCCAGCAATATCTTTGCCTAGCGCCANGGTAAGCACTGACGGTGCGTCTTGAAATACGGTCGAGCGTATGACTTCTTGAAGTTGCACTATCTCCCGATGTTCGTTGGGAATCTCGATTCCAACAAACGATTTACCCGGAATAACTTCNACAATACGCACGCTAATGACAGCTAATGACCGCGCTAAATCTTTTGCCAAGCCACTGATCTTTTGCACCTTCACTCCAGCGGCGGGTTGTACCTCAAATCGGGTCACTACTGGACCGGGGAGTACAGACACCACCTCGGCTTCTACCCCAAAATCAGCAAGCTTCAGTTCCAACTGCGTAGACATGGCCGCCAGCACATCAGCCGAATAACCCAGGCCTAAGTCCTTGGATTGAGCATCTAACAAATCAATGTCAGGCAATTCCCCAACGCCTTTACTGTCGAATAGCCTTCTTTGACTGACCTTGGCTGCGGGCTTGGTCGCGGCCGCTGTCGGCAGAATTTCTATTTCTGCTTTGCTCTCGCTCTTTTGGNTTACNCTCTGCAACNCCTCTTGACGATGTTCAAGCCGCAGTTTTGTCTCTTTGCGCGCCTCTACTTTACTCGCACGGCGCGCTTTATAGCGGTCAACCTGGTTATCTGTAAAAACCATAACCCGACGCCATAACGACGAAACCAAGCGCAACAAAAACTTAGCGACGTCCAACCAAGAAAAACCAATAGCCGCCTGTAAGCCGATGATGGCACCAGCACAAACCAATACCGTCAGGCCGACGCGACCGAACACATCTATGCCTGCCTGACCGAGCCAAATGCCGATGAATCCGCCACTCCCAGACGGCAAAATCGGCATCGGCACGCTGTGAAGTTCAAATAAAACGCACAGGCAAATGACTAAACCAAGCCAACCACTGGTGCGTACAAACCAAAGCATGGGTGACCAAGGGAGGACATTGCGTCTAAGCAAACGCAAACCAATCATGGTCATTATCAACGGTATGGAATACGCCACCCAACCAAGCACCAAGAGTGCTAAATCGGCGAAGAAGGCACCGCTGGAACCGACCAGATTACGCACGTCATCGCCGGTTCCAGTGAAGTTAAAGGAGGGNTCATCGGGAGAATACGAAACGATTGCCAACAATAAGAACAGCGCGCAGGTTCCCAGCAAGACCAGCGCCATCTCTCTAAAAGGTATTGATCGGTTGGGTGCAGAATCCGCCAATCACCCGCTCCAATGGGAATTCGTNGCCAGTGTACGCATTAGCAGAATGGCGCACAAANGCTACACATCAACGACAACTACTGAGTTAACAAAAGTCGGGACAGAGACAGAACGCTCACCGTACAATGCNGCCTTCGCGTACTTTGAGAGCACTTATGCGGGCCGACAAGGCAAAAATCACCGACGAAGTCTGGGATGCAGAACGCATTCGAGGATTTCTTAACAAACAGGCCATGGGGCAGGAACCTGACCAATTCAGTCAACTGCTGTTTGCCTACCGCAGCATGCGAGCCGAGGACTTTGCACGTTTTGTAGCTGTCTTCGTCGAAGCCGGTGGCAATGTCAAAGCTCGATCGAAACACGGCTTAAGCTTGCAGGACGTCNTCTCAACACACACGCGGGCCACGGCTTTTGTGAAAATTTTGCAGCGCTACGGCTAACTTGGGTGGCGAGNATCCCGTTGCTGGCAAAATCACCAGTGCACTTCCCAGACCCTAGGAGTGCTATCGACGAGCCAGATGGCCTTTTAGCAGCCGGCGGCGATCTCACTCCAGAGTGGCTCGTAACCGCGTACAGTCACGGCATTTTTCCTTGGTTTAACGACGATGCGGAACCAATTTATTGGTGGAGTCCGAAACTACGCGGCGTGTTAGTCCCAGGGCAAATGCGCATCACTCGCAGCTTGGCGAAACGGTTGCGCAGTAGCGCGCTGGAAATCCGCATTGACGAGAACTTTGACATGGTAATNNAAGNTTGTGCCGAGACNCCTCGAAACGGCCAAGAAGGCACGTGGATTACGCCGCTTATGCAGGCCGCTTATCAAGAGCTTTTTCGTCTTGGCGTGGCGCATTGTGTAGAGGTTTGGCAAGATGNAACGCTGGTGGGTGGTTTATATGGCCTAACGTTGGGAAAGATGTTTTTTGGCGAATCTATGTTCAGTCGAATTACTGACGCCTCCAAAGTGGCGTTTCACGNCTTACAGCGACGACTCGCTGCTGCAGACTATGAGCTCATTGATTGTCAGATGATGAATCCTCATCTTGCNACTCTGGGTGTGCAAGAAATGCATAGGAACGAGTTCCTCGACTGTTTAGCGCGGAACCGCCACCTGCCTCCGANTGCGGGGCATGAACATTGGCNTGCCGCACTGGAAGCATCGATAGATGACGAGCAAAACTGAGAGCCTGAATGCAAGACGACCATCGCGAACAAATTCAGTTTTTTCTTACGCCACCCCACCCATGCTCTTACTTGTCTCGCAACGATGCGCAAACACTATTCGTCGACCCGCGGCGGATTATCAGTTCGAATCTGTATCAAGCCCTCACAGATCGAGGTTTCCGACGCAGCGGCAGCCACCTCTATCAGCCGCGGTGTAACGACTGCGACGCATGCATCGCTACNCGCATACCGGCCGCGGACTTTCGCCCGCGGCGCACACAGCGTCGCATTCTCAAGAACAATCAAGATCTGCGTCTAGAAATAGAGGACGCTCGCTTTAGCCGCAGACATTACAACTTGTACGCGCGCTACATCAGCTTGCGACACGCTGATGGAGATATGTATCCGGCCAGCGAGGACCAGTTCCGGTCTTTTCTTTTGAGTCCATGGTCTGCAAGCTTTTTCGTTTGCCTGTACCGCGGCGAACAGTTACTCAGCGTTGCGGTCACCGATCAGCAAATCCACGGGCTGTCTGCAATTTACACTTTCTTTGAACCAAACGAGCATCGCAGAAGCTTGGGCGTGTTAAGCATCTTGCAACAAATCGAGGTGTGCCGGTCGTTGGACCTACCTTACCTGTACTTGGGATATTGGGTGCAGGATTGCGCGAAGATGAGTTACAAAACCGACTATCGACCTGTAGAGCTGTTTATAAACAACAAATGGCTACGCTACGACTAACGCTTCTATTTGCGTAAGTGATCCGGCACAATGCGCCCCTTTCAAATTACCGCTTAATTCTGCATGTCGAAAGAAGAACAGATCGAAATGGACGGTACCGTGGTCGACACGTTACCAAACACCATGTTCCGAGTTGAACTAGAGAATGGCCACACGGTCACCGCACACATTTCTGGCAAGATGCGTAAGAACTACATTCGTATCCTCACCGGCGATCAAGTCAAAGTTGAGCTCACCCCTTATGATCTGTCTAAAGGCCGCATTACTTTCAGAATGTAAGGTCGCTGTTTTCTTTTGTCTGACGCTCGTCGTCTCGCTTCCGACTAATCGCCGCGGCGCCAGCAATCTATAAGGTATGTGTTACGCGTTGACTGGCGCGTCGACTTCAACCAACAGTTCGCCGGCATCGACTGTAACGCGCACGACCCCGCCCCCATTCGCCAAGTCACCAAACAACAAATCCTCTGCCAATTGACGCTTGATCTTCTCTTGAATGAGCCTTTGCATCGGTCGGGCGCCCATTTTCTCGTCATAACCCTCTCGCGCTAGCCACTCTCGCGCGGCATCATCAACCTCTAGAGTTACGCGCTTTTCATCTAACTGAGCTTGCAACTCGGTGAGGAACTTATCGACCACCGTTTTAACCACATCTATGCTCAATGCGCTGAACTGCACAATAGCGTCTAGTCGATTACGGAATTCTGGCGTGAACATACGCTTAATGACTTCCATACCGTCGGTTGAGTTGTCCTGCTCCGCGAAACCAATCGATGCGCGACTCATTTCCTGCGCGCCTGCATTTGTGGTCATAACCAGTACGACGTTGCGGAAGTCTGCTTTGCGACCGTTATTGTCGGTAAGCGTGCCGTGATCCATGACCTGCAACAGCAGGTTAAATACCTCTGGATGTGCTTTTTCGATCTCGTCCAACAACACAATACTGTGCGGATGCTTCGTAACCGCCTCGGTGAGCAGGCCACCTTGGTCAAAGCCGACATAGCCTGGAGGAGCGCCAATCAAGCGCGAAACCGTGTGTCGCTCCATGTACTCAGACATGTCATAGCGCAATAGCTCAACACCCATGGTGTGTGCTAACTGCTTACATACTTCGGTTTTACCNACACCGGTTGGCCCNGCAAATAAGAACGACCCAATCGGCTTCTCACCGCTCTTCAAACCCGCTCTCGACANCTTGATCGCTGTGGTTAATTGCTCAATAGCCTCGTCCTGACCGAATACCGCCATCTTCAGATTGACGTCGAGATCCCGCAGCGACGCTTTGTCGGATGCAGTTACTTGGCTTGAAGGAATACGCGCGATTTTCGCGACCACCTGCTCGACATCGCTGACCCCTATNCTCTTCTTACGACGACTGGCTGGCTGCAGTTGCTGAGCGGCCCCTGCCTCATCAATCACGTCTATGGCTTTGTCGGGCATAAAGCGATCGTTAATATACCGAGCGGCCAGCTCTGATGCCGTGCGCAATGCTTTGTCGGTGTACCGCAAATTGTAGTGGTCCTCAAAACGACTCTTTAAGCCCTTGAGAATCCTATAGGTGTCGTCGATGTCCGGTTCGACGACATCGATCTTTTGNAAGCGGCGAGACAACGCTCGGTCTTTATCAAAAATGCCGCGGTACTCTTGATAAGTGGTCGAGCCCATACAACGGATCTGCCCGGACGTAAGCAGCGGCTTGAGTAGATTGGAAGCATCCATAACACCACCTGAGGCAGCTCCAGCACCTATGATGGTATGGATCTCATCAATAAAGAGAATAGAGCCTTGCTCCTTTTTNAGCTCTCCAAGCACCGCCTTAAAGCGTTTTTCAAAATCGCCTCGATACTTGGTACCTGCTACTAAGGCCCCTAAGTCCAAGGCGTAAATCGTNCTGTCAGCAACAACCTCCGGCACTTTGGCGTCAACGATACGTTTCGCTAGACCCTCAGCAATGGCGGTTTTCCCCACACCGGACTCACCGACCAGCAATGGATTATTCTTGCGCCGACGGCACAAGATTTGTACCGCACGCTCNACCTCGTCGTCGCGACCCACTAACGGATCAATCCGGCCGGCTTTCGCCTCCTCATTCAGGTTGGTCGCGAACGACTCCAAGGCNCTAGAGCGTTTTTCGCCTTCACCTTCTTCCGACTCACCGTACTCTGTCTCTTCGTTCTCTTCCGCNCCGCCTTCGATCTTGCTGATTCCGTGCGANATGAAATTCACTATNTCGATCCGAGAAACGCCTTGGGATTTCAGCAAATAGACCGCCTGGCTTTCTTGCTCGCTAAAAATAGCGACCAGGACATTCGCACCAGTGACTTCTTTACGCCCNGACGACTGAACGTGGAAAAGCGCTCTAGACACCACTCGCTGAAAACCCAACGTCGTCTGCGTCCCNCGTTCTGCGTCTTCTAACTGCAGAATNGGTGTTGTGTCATCAATGTACTTNTCAACATCNGNGCGCAATTTATCAACATCAGCACCAACGTTGACCAGCACATTGACGGCTTGATCGTTGTTCAGCAGCGCGAGCAACAAATGCTCGACTGTNACAAATTCATGCCGCTTCAAGNTCGCTTCTTGAGCCACACCGTTGAGTGACTTTTCCAATTCTTTGCTAAGCATTATTTACTCGTTTGTTGCTCTGTAGGCCCAGGTCCGACTATTCGGCGAGCACGGGGCATTGGGGTGTTGCGCCTTTCAACTATGTGGTCAACACAGCGATTTTCAATCTGTTATCTCCACGGTGGACATCAACGGATGATTATTTTCTTGGGCGTAGGTGTTCACTTGTTCCGANTTAGTTTCAGCAATGTCTCGAGGAAAGATTCCCACCACCGCTGACCCTTCTGAGTGCACTACCAGCATTATCTGTGTCGCTTTCTCTCTATTCATCGAAAAAAACGACTCTAAGATATGCACTACAAACTCCATTGGCGTGTAGTCGTCGTTCAGCAAGATCACCTTATACATTGGTGGTCTTTTAAGTTCGGGCTCTGCAATCTCAGCTACAGTGCCTAAGTCGTGATCACCTTCTACNCCATCATCGCCAGCGTTTGCCTGATAATTCAAGTCCATGGTTCTGTAGTCGCGTTTCGCGTCCAATCCTTGTCCATTAGTTACCNAGAGTACCAATGATAGCGTGTAAATTCTGTTGATAGAGCGTCGTCGACCAATCCTAACGCAGGATCAAAACAATCCGGCAAGCACGCCTGAATACATACTTGACTCGTTAGCTCTTATGCAACACAGTTTGACTAAGACGGGAGAGTCTCTATGCCTAAAGGTTCTGTTAAGTGGTTTAATAACGCCAAGGGTTATGGCTTCATTGTCGCCGACGACAATACGACTGAGTTGTTCGCTCACTACAGCGCAATCGCCATGGACGGCTACAAGACTTTGAATGCTGGAGAACTTGTAGAGTTTGAACTACAGCACTGTGACAAGGGCTTGCAAGCAAAGAACATTCGCCGCTGCGCGACGGACAAGTTAATCGTAGAGGCAGGCGATCACGATAATGCGTCGAGTGAACTGAGCGTCTAGGCTACCAGCCCAGCAGCAACCCAAACTGCGCGCGAGCGAGCAGGACGCTCAACGATACTTAGTTATGGTTGCGACAGTGTTAACTTGCCGCCTTTGTCCTCCGCATCTTTTTGATCATAGGGACGCCAGTGCTTGGTTGAATATCGCTGACGGTCGCATCGCGATAGCAGCCAACTCACTATTTGGCGCATAATAGCCACCAACATCCACGGCGGCGCCTTGAGCCGCCAACAGCTCTTCATTAATGGCCGCTTCGTTTACATCAAGACGCTGATGCAGACGCGCAAACCGATCGCGCAAGGCCTGGTCCTCATTCTGCTCGGCTAAAGCCTCGGCCCAGTACTTAGCAAGGTAAAAATGACTGCCGCGGTTATCTATTTCGTGAACCTTGCGAGACGGCGACTTATTGCTCTCTAGGAACTTAGCAATTGCTAAGTCCAGCGTTGTAGCGAGCAGCCGAGCAGCACTGTTGTCATAGGTGTTGGCCAAGTGCTCTAAAGAAGCCGCTAGAGCCAAAAATTCACCAAGGCTGTCCCNGCGTAGGTGACCCTCCGCTTCTAACTGCTGTACGTGTTTCGGCGCAGAGCCCCCCGCACCGGTTTCAAACAACCCACCACCATTGATTAGCGGCACAATCGAGAGCATCTTCGCACTGGTACCAAGCTCCATAATTGGGAACAAATCAGTAAGGTAATCGCGCAACACATTACCGGTAACGGAAATCGTGTCTAAGCCTTGACGCATACGTTGCAACGAATACTCGGTCGCTGTTGCAGGCGGCATAATTTTGTACTCGANGCCGGTCAAATCATGTTCAGACAAATANGCTTCGACTTTCTTGATCAGTTCAGCATCGTGAGCGCGCTGTGAATCCAGCCAAAACACCAACGGGGCACCGGTCAGCCGACCCCGGTTCACCGCCAGCTTTACCCAGTCACGAACCGGCGCGTCTTTAACTCGGCACAGACGCCAAATGTCGTCCCGCTCGACGGGGTGACTAAGCAATACGCTATCCTGGGAATCTAGGACCGCAATTGTCCCTTCGCCGGTTGCCTCGAAAGTCGTGTCGTGAGACCCGTATTCCTCTGCCTTTTGTGCCATAAGTCCAACGTTCGGCACCGAGCCCAAAGTGGTTGGATCAAAAGCCCCATTGCGCTTGCAATCGTCAATGACCGCAGCGTAGATACCAGCGTAGCAACGATCTGGAATAACGGCTTTCATGTCGTGCAAGTCGTCATCAGCGCCCCACATCTTGCCTGACTCACGAATTGCTGCCGGCATTGACGCGTCGATAATCACGTCGCTTGGTACGTGGAGATTAGTAATACCTTTGTAAGAGTTCACCATGGCGAGCGCCGGACCGTTTTCCAAACAGGCGTCTAAGTCCGCCTTGATTTTCGCGCACTGTGCGGCGGGCAAAGCTTGGATTTTGTCATAAGCGTCGCCCACGCCATTATTGGCATCGACGCCTAGCTCTGTGAAGGTGTCCGCATGTGCAGTAAAGGCGGCACGATAATAAGAGCGCACGGCGTGCCCGAAGATGATTGGGTCAGAGACCTTCATCATGGTTGCTTTCAAATGCAGCGAAAACAACACCCCTGGTTCGGTACTTGCGATTTGCTCGTCAAAAAACGCGCAGAGGCTATTTTTACGCATTGTCGCAGCATCTACCAATTCGCCGTTTTCCACCGCGATATTGTCCGCCAATACCTGCGAGGCACCATCCACCGGTTGATAAACGATCTTCAAAGTGTCGTCGCGGGTCATAGCGGTGGATTGTTCAGACGCGTAAAAGTCACCATCTAGCATGTGCGCAACATGAGACTTTGAATCACTCGACCATGTTCCCATCGAATGAGGGTGTTTCTTCGCAAACATCTTCACCGAAGCTGGCGCCCTTCGATCTGAATTACCTTCGCGCAATACCGGGTTAACCGCGCTGCCTTTTACTGCGTCATAACGCGCTTTTACCTCAGCGTC
>NHET02000091.1 GCA_002170355.2 Gammaproteobacteria bacterium TMED92 | reverse complement strand
TAACGCGGTATGCGCACACATTAATAGCGCGATGCTCAGTAGTACCTTCATTGCAATCCCTCCGCCATGAGAAGCGCACATTTAACCCGATAGGCCGGCGTTTCGCCACAAAAGAGTGCAGACAAGCACAAAAATGCTGCAAAAAGCAGCTACTTCACTGAGCGAGCCAGTTCTCGCACTAATTTAGGGCCTTTGTAGATGAATGATGAGTATATTTGTAGCAAATCCGCACCAGCATCTAGCATGTCTTGAGCATCAGCCGTACAGCCAATTCCTCCGACACCAATAATTGGCATTCCTGCTGGCAGGCGCTGACGAAATTTGCGCACCACGGTCTTGCTCTGTTGGGTCAGCGGCGCACCACTCAAACCACCAGCTTGTTCGCTCAATGGATGCCCACGCACGGCATCTCGGCCCAAGGTTGTGTTGGTTGCAATCAACCCTTGCAACTCATGCTTGGCTACTTGTTCAGCAATTTGATCGATGTCCTCGTCGTCCAAATCTGGGGCCACTTTTAACAACAATGGTGTGGCACTGGCTGTAATGGCCAGTCGTTGCTGAGTTTCTTTTACCTGATCCAACAGCGCAGACAGATCATTGCCGTGCTGCAATTGTCTTAATCCCGGCGTATTCGGCGACGACAAGTTCAACGTAAAGTAGTCGGCTAGGGTATGTAGCTGCTGCATGCCCTTGGTGTAGTCTTGTGCCGCGTGCTGCAACGGCGTGTCTTTGTTCTTGCCAAGATTCACGCCAATGATTGTGCCAGCCAACTGATCCCTAGCACGCAACTTATCGAGCCGATTGACCATGGCCGAAACGCCCTGGTTATTGAAGCCCATGCGATTTATCAGCGCCTGATGTTCCGGTAGGCGGAATAACCGAGGCTGCGGGTTGCCAGGTTGCGGCCGTGGGGTCACCGTGCCTACTTCGATAAACCCAAAACCTAATCGAGCGAGACCTGCCACCGCCTTGGCGTCTTTGTCCAAACCAGCGGCCAACCCCACCGGGTTGGCAAATTCACAGCCAAACAAAGATCGTTTCGCAGCCCGATAGGGGCGTATGGATCCGGGCAATTCGCCCAGCAACCGTAAGCCGAAAATGGCCAAATCATGAGCAGTTTCTGGTGCCAGCTTATGTAATAGTTTTTGCGTTGTAGCGTACATAACTTGAGTGTATTACGCCCGTCGACTCAGGCACAGCACTTACCAGAGTGGGCGCTTTCTTCGACCCAAGTCCACGTCTACAATGCGTGTTCGCGCGCAACACAAGCAGCTTTATAAATGAACACTATGGACTCTCAATCGCCACACGCAGCCATTGCCGCAGCTACCCATTGGCTTAGCGAGAGAATTATCGGCCAAGAGGCGCTGATTGATCGGCTCTTGATGGCCTTATTGTGCGGCGGACATTTGCTCGTAGAAGGTGCACCCGGGCTTGCAAAAACTCGCGCTATCAAAGAACTGTCGGAGCTAATCGAAGGCGACTTCCACCGTATTCAGTTCACCCCTGATTTACTGCCCAGCGATGTCACCGGCACAGAGATTTATCGACCAGAAGACGGCAGTTTCACCTTTCAACATGGCCCCATCTTTCACAACGTGATTCTGGCGGACGAAATTAACCGTGCACCGGCCAAGGTGCAGTCTGCGCTGCTAGAGGCTATGGCCGAACACCAAGTCAGCGTAGGACGTGAAACCTTTGCGCTGCCACAGCTGTTTATGGTGATGGCAACTCAAAACCCGATAGAGCAGGAAGGTACATACCCGCTACCAGAAGCACAGTTGGATCGCTTCTTGATGCACGTGGTAGTGGACTATCCAGACCGTCATGCTGAAGAGAAAATTCTCCACCTCGTGCGCGACGAATCAAAAAATACGCCGGTCACGCCACCAAGAAANCTCACCCAAATGGATATTTTCCAAGCACGCCAGGATCTACTTAATTTGCATATGGCCGAGCCTGTAGAGCGCTATTTAATTGAGTTGATTATGGCGAGTAGGCATCCCCAAGGCGAACTGCAGCAATGGCTTGAGTATGGCAGCAGCCCAAGAGGAACAATTGGCATTGACAGCTGCGCCCGAGCGCGGGCTTGGCTCGACGGTCGTGATTTCGTCACCCCTGAAGACATTCAGAGCGTCGCTCACGACGTGTTACGGCACCGTTTGATTTTGTCATTCGAGGCCGACGCCCAGGGTGTCAGTAGCGATCACGCGATTGACCTGCTGTTGCAGAATGTCGCCGTGCCATAAGTCGAACGTAATTCACAATTGACTACTACACCCGCAACAAAAGCCGCTCGTTCAGGGCGCGAGTCCCCAGCCTTAATCGGTGCGTATGTCGACCTGCAGCAATTGCTGGCGCTTCGGCATAGCGCCCACAACTTGCTCAGCCACAGTAGCAGTGCCGTGGGCCATCAATCAGGACTTAAGCTATCTAAAACTAAGGGGCGCGGCGTCGACTTTGCTGAAGTACGCCAGTACCAAGCCGGCGACGACGTACGCAGCATCGACTGGCGGGTCACTGCCCGCAAAAACAAGCCGCATACAAAGATCTTTAGAGAAGAGCGGGAGCGNCCGGTTTTATTATTTGTCGACCAAAGTCAGCAGATGTTCTTTGGTTCGAAGCTGCGGCTCAAGTCGGTTGCCGCTGCGGACCTCGCGGCACGTATTGCTTGGCAAACACTGATGGCCGGTGACCGTGTGGGCGCTGTGATCGTAGACAATCAAACTCAGCACCTATTTCGCCCCCATCGCAGCAGCCGCGCAGTGGGCCGAATGTTGCAATGCTTGGTGGACTCGAACCAGGCATTAAGCCGGACTCCAGCAACGCTCAATATAAATGCTCAACTGTCGGGCTTGCAGCAGTTGCAACGTCTCAAACACAATCGCTTTCGCATCTTTGTTATCAGTGACTTTGCAGGCGATCTGAACATGTGGCAAACCCAAGCAAAGCAACTTGCTCGACACAATCAAGTCGACTTGATCCACGTGTTTGATCCTTTGGACGCAGAGCTGCCGCCGGCAGGTCACTACGCTGTGACCGACGGCAATCAACGATTGCAGTTTTTCTCTGGCAACAACCGTTTGCGACGAAATTATGCCGACCAATTCGCACGACGTTGCGAAGTACTCAGAGAAATCAGTCGCCACCCTGCATTGAGCTATCGAAGTATCGCCACACACGATGAGTTCGTGTCGCAAGCGCTCTGGAATTAATGCAAGAGAATCCATTACAGCAACTCCGCGACGTGCACCCTCCGCTCGAACCAGGTTGGTGGCCACCTGCGCCTGGCTGGTGGCTTGTTGCAATCATCTGCATTATTGCTGTTGCGTATATCGTCTTTAGCGTCTGGCTCGCGTACCGGCGACGGCGACCCATTCGCAATGCCAGAGTAATGCTTGACGACTTGCTGACGGAGTATCAGAGCGGGCGTATAGACACGCTGACTTACGCTAATAATGCTAACGAAATCCTCAAGCGGTTACTGGTCATCGCTTTGGGCATTAAAAGTCTTGCTGCGGTAGCGGGCACCGATTGGCTCAAAGCACTGGACCGTATCACTAACAGCAAAGATTTCAGTGCCGGTCATGGCTGCATTATGGGCAACTCACGCTTCGCCGCCGACGCGACCGCCAACGTGACTGCTTTGCACGAGAGCCTGCGCAATTTGCTTGCAAACACCCACCCTACGCGAACTCCCAAGTTATTTGCGGAGGCGGCCAGTGATTGAATGGATATGGCCCTGGGCGTTTGCGGCACTGCCTCTGCCCTTTCTGGTGCGCTGGTTCATGCGCCCAAGTCAGCGCGTGCAGTCGGCCCTTACCGTGCCGGACCTCAGTAGCTTTCATTCGGCTGAGGTACACCACAGCAACGATTGGCAACGACAGCTAATTAAGCTGATGCTTTTGGGCTTCGCATGGGTATTACTGGTCACCGCGACCGCACGACCACAATGGACTGGGGACGCCATAACATTGCCAACTTCAGGACGCGATCTCATGCTCGCTGTCGACATTTCTGGCAGCATGGCGACAAAAGATATGCAAGTGAGCGGCGAATTTTTGGATCGGCTGACAATCGTTAAAGCAGTAGTTGGTCAATTTGCCCAGGCGCGGGTTGGTGACCGCGTGGGCCTTATTTTGTTTGGCACCAACGCGTATTTGCAGGCGCCGCTAACCTTCGACCTTAAGAGCGTAAACCGATTGTTAGTAGAGGCTCCGGTCGGAATTGCGGGCGGCAAAACAGCGATCGGCGATGCCATCGGTTTAGCGGTAAAACGTCTGCGTCAACGGCCACAGGAAGACAAGGTGCTGATCTTACTCACAGATGGCGCCAACAATGTTGGCGAGGTAGAGCCAGACAAAGCGGCAGAATTGGCCGCTAGAGACGGCATAACAATATATACCGTGGGCGTTGGTGCGGACGAGATGCGCTTGCCGAGCGTTTTTCGAGCACTCGGCAACCGCGTCACTAACCCCTCAGCAGACCTGGACGAGAATACGCTAGAGGAAATCGCTGCGGTAACAGCAGGCCGTTACTTTCGCGCTCGAGACCCGCAGGCTTTGGTGCAAATCTACGATGCCATCGATGAACTGGAGCCAGTAGAGCAGGAAGCCGAGACATACCGACCTATTCAAGCTTTGTACTACTGGCCACTGGCGCTCGCAATGTGTTGCGTACTGCTGATGTTAATCAGCGATCTGATTCGCACACCAACGGCAGGTTCACGCTAGAAATGTTGGACGAGTTCCACTTGCTGCGCCCGCTTTGGCTCCTTGCCCTGTTGCCGGTAGTGCTGTTGTGTTGGTACTGGTTCAAACGCACACGCCACGCGTCCGGTTGGCAAAACGCCATCAGCGAAGAACTGTTACCCGTCTTATTAGACGGCACGCAAACCCGCTCTGGCCAATGGCTACGTCGTCTTATGCTCACTGCCCTGGCTTTGTCAGTCATTGGTCTAGCTGGCCCGACTTGGGAAAAACTGCCACAAAACGTGCAACAAAAAAGTGATGCGCTAGTAATTTTGTTGGACCTTTCACTGTCAATGTGGGCAGAGGACATTAAGCCCTCGCGGCTTGTTCGAGCACGACAAAAAGTTACCGATGTACTGCGACAGCGCCAGGAAGGCATGACAGGGTTGATCGCATACGCTGGCGACGCCCACGGAGTAGTCCCGTTAACAGATGACGTAGCCACCATCGAGAATCTTTTGGGTGCGCTGGACCCAGGAATGATGCCAGTTCTAGGCAGCAACCCCGGTCATGGACTGGAGTTGGCAATGGAGTTATTTCGCAATGCCAATATGACCGAAGGCCGTATATTGATGATCACCGACGGCATCGATCAAATAAGCTCTGTGACTCGACACAGAAGTCGCGCCTTTCCAATATCTATCATTGGTGTTGGCAGCTATGACGGCGGCGCAATACCCCTGGAGCCGGCCGGCGAGTCCAGACGCTATCTATTAACCCAAGAAGGTAATCAGGTGATCGCGCTGTTGGACGAGCAAAGGCTAGCTGAGGTGGCTAACTTGAGCTTTGGAAAGTATTCGCGCCTCACTTTGAACGACGCAGATATAAGTCAAACCCTTGCGACACCCCTGCCAACAGAAGATGCATCAATCGAGGTAGAGCGGGAGTTTGACACTTGGTTTGATCAAGGGTACTGGCTGGCACTGGCGCTGCTGCCGCTATGCCTCTTCGCCTTCAGGCGCGGTGTATTAGTTATGTTGGCTCTGTGTGTGACTGCACCTATGACAGAGACCATTGCCAACGCGAGCACCAACAAAACAGCTTTCGTTACGCCGAGTACCAGCAGTTTTTGGCAAAAACTCTGGCTACGAGACGATCAACGGGCCTTCAAAGCCTTAGCCGAGGGCGAACCAGAACGCGCTGCCATTCTATTCGAGGATCCACAGTGGCGGGCGGTTGCCCGCTACCGTACTGGCGAGTGGACCGACGCGCTCCGAGGCTTCAGCCAGGATCCAAGTAACGTTGGCACCTACAATCGCGCCAACGCGCTGGCACGAATGGGTGAGTACCAAGGAGCCATCGATTTGTATAGTGATGTGCTGCAACAAAAGCCAGAGCACGAGGACGCGGCATTTAACAAAGCACTGATCGAACGCTTATTACAACAGCAACAACAGCAGCAATCAGAAGAGCAGCAGGAAGACAGCGAGAACCAACAACAGCNACAAGACAGCGAGTCAGAGCAGAGTCAAACCAACGACCAACAACAGTCTGACCAACAAGAGACCGATTCTCAGGCAGATCCGACGGAGCAGCCCAGCGAGACGGAACAACAACAAGACGGCGAAGATCAAAATGAACAACGCCAAGAACTAGTCAATCGCAACGAAAAACAAGAAGCCCTCGAACAATGGCTGCGGCGCGTGCCTGACGAGCCTGGAGGTCTGCTGCGTAGAAAATTTCAGCACGAAACAAAACAACGTCTGCGCAACGGCGACTATGAGAACCGTCAGGGCGAAAAAATATGGTAGCCGTTACACGTTGCTTGCTAACTCTGCTACTTGTCGCCACTAGCGGCGTTGCGCATGGGCAACTCATTACCCGACTTTCTAGTAACACAGTAGAGGAACTAGAGTCCGTGCGCCTCGCCATTCGCGATCATGGGGCTCGACAAAGTGAGGCGCTGGATCTGACCGGGCTGCAAAAAAATTTCCACATCATGGGCAACAACACCAGCAATCAGTATCAGTCTATAAACGGCCGAACACGCAGCTGGGTTGACTATCAAATCACCTTACAACCCAAGCGCACGGGCTCACTGGTCATTCCGCCAATTCGTGTCGGCGCGCAGTTGACTCAGGAGTTAGTACTAACCGTGACGCCTTTGGCCGCCAGCACGCGCCAACAAATCGATGAGTTGGTGTTCTATGAACAGGAGTTTTCAGCCGTAGAATCTTATGTGCAAAGTCAAATACTCATGCAGCGACGATTGTACTATTCGAATGGCGTTCAGCTTTACGGTGGGCAACCTACTGCACCTGAGGTGAGCGATGCGATCGTTATTACACTGGGAGAAAATCGCGCCAGCACAGAACAACGCAATGGCAAAAGCTACGGTGTTGTCATTCAAAATTACGCGATCTTTCCGGAGGCCAGTGGCACTCTAACGATTCCAGGCGTTGAGATGGCAGCAAGCGTAAGNGTACTGAACAGCGGTCGCGTGTCGCGCAAAGGTGTTCGAGTGGGTACTGAGCCTACTTCAATTTCGGTACGCCCAGTACCNGATAGCTATCCAGCGAACGCACCCTGGCTACCAGCAACCAACGTTACNATCACCCAAACCCTGGACCGCGATGTTACCCAATCGCCAGTTACCGTCGGCGATACCTTCAGTCAGAAAATACAAGTGACCGTAACAAGCAATACGGGGTCAATAGTGCCGCCGCTAGATTTACCGGTGTCAGCCCAGCAGTTCCGAGAATATCCAGAGCCGCCACAAATAGACGACAACACGCTCGGCAAAGAAGTGATCGGGCGGCGCGTAGAACGACGCAACCTGATCGCGCTGACACCCGGCGCTTTAACATTACCCGGCAGCGAAATTGTATGGTGGGACACTGCCGCGGATCAGCTAAGAACTACCATACTCGATGACATCCGCCTGGTTACCGAAGGCCAGCCGCTGCAACAACCAAGCAAGAGTTCCAATCTTTCGAATAGCGCTCAAGAGGCGGCGTTACAACAGGCCAGAAATAAAGACACCCCAGAGAACGTACCTAATCAAACCGCAAATTCTGCGCTAACGTTTGTGCAAACCCTAAAGCCATGGCTGAACGCAAACGGGCTTAGCGCTTTTGTGCTTCTGGGAGTGGGTGCCTTAATTGCTTACCTGTGTTGGAAATACAGGATGTCGCCGCGACAGCGCAAGCAACGTGCGTTAAAGCACTGTCGTCGGGAAATTTTACTCCACCTTCGGAATAACGATGAGCAGCGCACCCAAGGCGCCGTAGCAGACTATCTGAAACTGCGCTATGGCCTGACGCACAAGCCCGCTCGAATAGCCTGGATAGCAGAGCAACCTCGCGCTGTAGAACTGTTGCAAACATTAGATCAATGGTCCTATGACCAAAATCAAAGCAATCAAGCACGCGACCTTAATGCACTACTTACGCTGGCGTCCGAGGTATTAGACACCAGAGTCGGAGCGCCAAAAAACCAAAAGCGCAGTGCATCGCTGCCTGCGCTATATCCATCTTAATCGTCCTGCAATATCTGCTTAGCCTCGAATAGCTCTACCCAGGCCGGAACCAACTAAACCAGATACCGCATTCAGTAGTTCCGATACAACAGCTCAAGTTACCGCTCTTGTGTTAAGTGCCGCTGGTGGCCGAAGTTGCAGTAGTACTCGTTGTCGTTTGGGTGGTTGTGGTAGTAGATGTGGTACTTGGTGGCGAAGGCGGGTCGACAGGTGTTGGGCCACCATCATCGCCGCCATTGTTGTTGTCATCGCCGATTTCGTTCACGACACTGGCAAGCACTGCCGCACCGACGATGCCCATAGTGATCGCAGTGCCAAGTCCTATACCACCAATCCCTGCAATTCCTGCTCCTGCTGCACCAATTCCTGTTCCTGCTGCACCTCCAGCTCCAGCAGCACCGCCACCAGCTGCAGCACCAGCCGAGAAGAGTTGGTTAGAACAAGCAGGTGATTGGGCTGGACAAGCGGTTCAAAATGCTTCACAAGGAATATCTGATGCAGCTGCAGGATTAGCTGCAGCTACTGATACTAAGGCTGGTGCTGATG
>NHET02000009.1 GCA_002170355.2 Gammaproteobacteria bacterium TMED92 | reverse complement strand
AGCCACCGAGCGCGTAGCCAAGTGCCATCGGAAATAGAAACAACCAGAAGGTGGTGAGCAAGCCGTAATACTTGTCCTGCCACATGATCACATCATGGCGTTTGGCATTATGAGCGCGCTGATACTCCTCTGACTCAGGATGGTTGAACAAGTGGGTCAAGGTATGTGACCAGACGAAGTTACGCAGCGAATCGGGAAACCAAGTCGCACTGTACGGGTCGAGTTCTTTTTTGCCATGCCGGTCGACGCCATGGTGGAGTACGTGGTTAGCCGACCAACGTCGCACACTGCCCTGGACGCTGAAAATCTGCCCGAACAAGCAGAAAAACAGATGCACCGGTACCGAAACTTTCTTGGTGGCGCTATGGGTAATTAGGCGATGGCTATATAGGGTGGTAGACAAGGACCCTAAGAGGAAATGAGCCAGTCCCCAGACGCCTGCAATCATTGCCCAGTCCGCTGGCGCCGCGAAAATAGCCCAAGCGCCAAGCACCACCGCGGCAATGTGAATGCCNAGTACGAACACCCATGTCGGAGTATCTAGCGTAAAGCCGTTTTTNTGTAACTCACCGAAGGTGGAGTANATCGGAGCATCGCGCTCTTCTGGGGTCAAATCGTTCATTGTCTCTCGGTCTTCAACTTGTTGCGCCGCAAAGGCTTTGTGACTGCNGTGTATTAATAAAATACTACACTGTCGTTTGCCAGTTGCGATTTTTCAGCGACTATGATGGGTGGCCCATTGGCGAAAAACAACCGGCNTCGCCTGAATAAGCTATAACCTTGATGGACTTCGCGTTTTTTCCGCGTGAAACTTAGCGTCGAGTAGTCGTGTAAATGTATTCACGCGCGCCATGGACTCCCGCAGCAGCGCGGGTAGCCTGTGAATCGCAACAAAGAGGAACAGCTATGCGTGTTTTGTTTCTGTACCTGCTACCTTTATTGGTGTTACTTATCGCGATGTATCTATTCGGCCAGCGCGCTCCCGAGGGTGAGCACCGCCTGGACGAGGAAACGAGCAACGCCTCAACATTTCTAAAAATACTCGCTATCGGCGGTTGCGTTGCGATTGCGTTGTTGCTGGTCATCGAGTTTAACTAAGCCTCAATAAACGCTGCTACGGGAATCGTTACTGTGCCCTTTCAATTGCACCCTAAACTCGCCGCCGACACCCACTTTGTTTGCGAACTCGAAAACTGCCAGGTGCTGTTAATGGACGATGCGCGGTTTCCTTGGCTGATTTTAGTGCCGCAGATTGCCGACGTGCGCGAGCTTTACCAACTGCATGAGGACGCGCAACAACAGACCTATCGTGCCATGCTGCGCGCCGCCCAGTTGTTGGCGCAACATACCCAAGCCGAAAAAATGAACGTAGCTGCATTGGGCAATCAAGTGTCACAGCTGCATATTCATATCATCTCACGCTATCAAACCGATGCGGCATGGCCGGGACCGGTATGGGGCGTTGGCGAGACCACGCACTACGNGGCCGCCGAACTGACCACCAAGCTGCAAGACTTGCGCCGCNTACTGGGTTAATCGCTGCTCACGGCATAGGGATGTCGTTGACATAAACGGGTACATGGTAGCCGCGTTGCACTGCTGCACGCTGCGCAATTTGTTCATACCAACGGCGTACATNGGGAAAATCCGTCAAGTCAATCTGCTGCCATTCAAAGCGCGAAATCCAAGGCCAGGTGGCCATATCAGCAATCGAGTACTGCCCGGCGAGGAACGGCCGCTCGGCAAGTCGTTTATCTAATACTCCATATAAGCGTAACGCCTCGTTGCGGAAACGTTGCTCAGCAAACGGCGCTTTGCCAGAATTATATTTGGCAAAGTAGTGTACTTGTCCAAGCATTGGTCCAACGCTGGCCATTTGCAGCATCAACCATTGCAANGTGTCGTAGCGATCATCGCCCCAGAACTGTTCGTACTTTTCCGCTAAATAAACAAGAATCGCACCGCTTTCCATAACCGAGCGGCCATTGTCNTGATCCACAATCGCCGGAATCTTGTTGTTGGGACTGATCGCCAAGAAAGCCTCAGCAAACTGCTCGTCTTGTCGCAGATCAACAACGTGCACCTGATACGGCACGGCAAATTCTTCCAGAGCGATAGCTACTTTGCGGCCATTTGGCGTTGGCCAGGTGTATANGTCGATCATAGCCCTTCTCAAAAACTAGACCGCCCCACTATACCTTGAGCTTNGAGGCTTTNATTNAGCCTCTACTTGCCTTGCGACTCCGAGTCGGTTACTCCGTCTAGCAGTTCTTCCTTGCTTGGCAACATGCCGTCACCTACTCTGGCGCTGACTCGATACACCGACCCTTGGCCTTCGGCGCTGACGAGGTACTCCGCGTCCTCGCCGGCTTTGGTATACAGAACCAAAGCCCCCGCTTCGGTAGCGGATGTCCACCGCACTGACCCCAGCAGGTTGTCCGACTCTGTTGCTTGCGCATCTTCCGTTTGGGTTTCAGCTACGCCAATGACCCGTAGATTTTGCAGCCGGCTTAGGTAGCCAAACACCGCGGTCTGATCCGCAACGGCGTTATCCAGGAGCCAACCTTCAGCCACATCATTGCGTAATCGCCAACTTTGCAGCGAACCTTCCGCCCCAACTTGCACAGCGATTTGTTGCAAGTTTTCGGGTAATGCCAAAACCGCTTTGTCTAGCCAATCGTCCAACGTCATCGGCAGTTGGTAATTCGCCAGATCGACCGCATAAATTTCGTCCGCGGCGTCACTGCGCGCATGCACTTTGCCGAGTCCGGGTGAAGTTCCAGTGTACAACAGCGCTAACTGCGCGCCGCTGTCATCCTGCAGCTCTATGCGTCGTTGAAATTTTTGTGCGCTCACCTCAAAACGCTCGGCACTGTGCGACGTCGTTGCTACCGGCCACTGCACTTGCAGTTCAGCAAGGTTATTCACCATGTTGTCAACTTGCGTGGCGTCAGCACTGCGCACCTGAGCATTGGCCTGCACCTGCCAACCTGCAGCGTCTTTTGTCAGCTCGACGCTCTGCGTACCATCGGCCAATGTCAGTTTCGCCACACTTGCGGGTGCAAATTCAACCAATTGCAACGGCTCACTGGCGCCGCCATCGCTGCGCCCTAACCAAACCATCGCCACCAACACCAGTTGGAACACGGCGAGCACACTCAATATGCGAATTGATTTGTTCATGACTGCTCTCCCAGCGTTACTGCCTTACCGGCACTGGCGTCTAACCATTGCTGATAACGACCACGGCGGCGCCGAGCATTGACGCGGTAGCCTACGACCAAGGCGCCGATTAACACCACCGCGATCGCATAGTTGACTACCTCGATGACCCGTTGCTGCTCTAGCTCCAAGGGTGGCAGCGTGCGATTGAAAGAACCGCGAGCACTGATGCTGGTGAGGTTTTGATCTTCCAAAGACCAATCAACCGCGTTCATCAGTAGCTGCACGCCATTGAGGTTTTCGACACCCTGAGCGGAGCCAACCAACCCCAGCGTTTGATCTGCGACGAAGTCGTTGGAGGCGAATACCAGGAGTCGCGCGGACTCTGGCGCTCGTTCAATAACGCTCACTACGTTGAGTGCAGGCGGCCCTTGCTCTTCGCTTTCTGCCAGGGGCTGTTGCGAATTGAGCAACGGCGAATCCTTACCCTGGTAATAACTGCTGAAGCGGCCTTGCAAGAGGGTCGCAACCATATGACTGGACTGTGCACCTTCAACCACAAATGGCTGCCCACCGTCGTCGCTGAGCCGTGGCAAAACGTCAGTGTTGGTCGACAACCAACTGTTATCGCTGCTGCTGAGCAACGGCGTCACAGTTACTCCCGTAGCAGGGTTTGCGGTGATCGGTGCTGCCCAACTCAGCGTGACTTGGGGCAATCCACGAGTGATTGGTGAGGTCTGACTCAGGCCGTCCCCGCGCAGATCCATAAAGTACGGATAATCCAAGAGCATCAACTCTTGAAAACTGAAACCACCGGCTTGACGCGTCACTGGTAACGGGAACGCTGTGTTTTGCGGATCCATAACCATGGATTGCGCAATATCTACGCCATGATGCGCCAACCACTCGTCTAAACCACTGGTATGTGGGTTCGCCAGCAACGTGTCGCGACTAATCGTCGCTCGATACGGCGCAGTGGCTACGACTACCGTGCCACCGCGCATTAGAAACTGATCCAGGGCAAATACCTGTGTCTCTGACAGGTCAGTCGGTTCGAGCACCATTACCAATTCAGTGCCGTCGGGCACCGCGCCAGCGGTCAAGTCATTGCGAACGACATTAACGTCCGTACTCAGCATCTGTTCCAGTTGGGTAAACTGGTTGATTTGCGGACCAGGCATACCTCGCGGCGGTGGCATGCCATTGTTCGGTAACGTTACGACCACGGTTTTTAGTACCCCCGTGGCAAACCGCTTTAGCCCTTCGTCGATGCTACGGCGCAAAGACTCGGCGTCGAACGCCTCCGGCAGCGGCAACTGCACCACGGTGTCTGCAGCTTGCAGAGTGAGGTAAAAGTAAAAGCTTTGGTTGTCGAACAAATTCGCGACCATTGGTCGAAACCCATATTCCTCGCCTATTTGCGCCGCAACCGCGCCACCGTCAGCTTCCGGCTCAACGACCTCTAAGGCGAACTTACCTGGTGCTAGAGCGCTAAGCTCGCTTGCCACCGCTCGCACCGCCGTCTTGAATTCCACCAACGCTTCCGGCAGCAACGCATCCGCAGACAGGTAGGCGACCAGGCGCACGTCGTCATTGATGTTGGCGAATATAGAGGCGCCGTTCTGAAAACCGTAAAGCACCCTCTTTATTGAGCGCGTGACATCGAACTCTGGGTTTTTCAAACGCACGTCCAACTCTGTTTCGGTGCCGGCTTTCACTTCAATAAGATCCGCAAAACTGAGTACTTCGTACTCGTCACCATATTCCACCAGCACGTCAAAGTAAGAATTCACCACACTGGCCTGATAGCGATCCGCGATCTGGAACGGCACCGCGCGAATGCCATATTTGTTGTTTGCCTCGCTCTCTTGTTCTGGATCTTGGGCCGGATCAACTATCTCTACGCGCACCGCGCCATTACCGGCCACCTCATACTCGCGTAATAGATCTTGCATTTGCGGCACTAGCGGCGCCANCAGTGGGTGAGTCTTGGCACTGAAATAACCACGAATCAGCAGCGGCTCGCGAAGCTGCTGTATATAGCCACGACTGGCAGGTGAAATTGAGTAAATCTGCCCNGCCGTCATNTCGGCGCGCAGTCCAGTGGTTGGATACAACCAGACATTAGGTAGGGCGATATTTGCAANTAACAGACCAACGCCTAANCGCACCCNAAAATGCCGTTGCGAGTCGCGNCGCTGGGCCCACTGCTCACGCTGGAGCGAATACACATTTAGAGTCAGAAACAGCGCTGCTACGGATGCATAGAAATACAAATCTCGCAGATCAATAAGACCCCGTGTGATGGACTCAAACCGAGCGCCACTACCTAGCGCGCCAAGCAGCTTTTGCATTGCGGCTGGATAGTAATCTGTAAGCGCCGGCGCACCGATCATGTAAAAGCAGCCACACAAAGCCACCGCTACAAGCAAACTTACNATCTGGCTATCGGTGCGGGCGCTGACAAATAGGCCAATTGCCAAGTAGGCAAAGGCCAACAGTAACGCCGCCAAATACCCGGCGAAAATCGGTCCCCAATCTATTTCCGCAATTAGGCTGATGCTGAGTGGCAGTGGCAGTGTAAACGCCAATGCAAGCGCTATAAGTAGCCAGCACGCCAACGCCTTACCCAACACAAATTCAGTTGTCGATACCGGTAACGTCAGCACATATTCTAGGGTGCCGCTGCGTCNCTCCTCGCTCCACATACGCATGGATATCGCCGAGGCCAAAAAGATCAGCACAATAGGTAACCACTCGAACATGGGGCGCACGTCAGCAATATTGCGAGCAAAAAATGCCGATCCCCAGAAAAATACAAACAACGTGATCGCTAGAAAGGCGCCAAGCACCAAGTAGGCAATTGGCGAAGCAAAGAACAACAACAGTTCTTTGCGCGCAATCTGCCAGATTAGATCAANCCGCATNNTCTTCCGCCTCCCAAGCTTCGTGTTCATTGACGGACTCAAACAGCCGCTCAAGGTCCTGACTTTGCGGTGCAATGCTTAGTATCGGGATGCGCGCAGCCACTAATGCGCTGGCCAACTCGGGGACCGCCGAGCGCACGTCACCGGTTACGGTGATACGCCAATGCCCCGGAGCGACAGANGCCGCCTCGACAGCGCGCGGGTGCTCGAGCAGAGTCGCCTTCGCATCAACATCGGGATCGGTCACAAAGGTCACAGTGGTTGCCGCCGTCAGCGCGCTCAATGGTTCATCAACGACTAGTTGGCCACCTCTAAGAATCAGCACCCGATCGCACAGCGCGTTGACTTCTTGCAGTATGTGGGTGGACAGAATAACCGTTGCGTGCTCAGACAAACGCCGAATCAATTGGCGCATCTCGTGAATTTGCGTTGGGTCCAAACCATTTGACGGCTCATCTAAGATTAGAATCTGCGGCCGGTGCAATATCGCCTGAGCAACACCTAAACGTTGTTTGTAACCTCGGCTCAGCGTGCCAATAGGCTCTATGGCTTTGTCCTCTAACGAAGTGGCAGCGACCGCCGCCATAATGTCATCCGCACTCGACAANCCGCGCATCTGCGCCGCAAACGTTAGATAGTCAAGCACCGACAATTCTGGGTAGACCGGTGGCACTTCGGGCAAGTAACCCATCTTTGCCTGTGCAAGCTGCGGCTGCTGTTGGACATCAATGCCGTCTACGAGAACCCCGCCCAGGGTAGGTTCAATAAAGTCTGTGAGCATTTTCATTATGGTAGATTTGCCAGCGCCATTGTGCCCCAACAGACCCACGACCTCACCGCGGCTGATACGAAAAGACACATCGTCTACTGCCCTAAAATCGCCGTACCACCGAGATAAACTGTTTGCTTGCAGCATGAAAACCTCCTAACGATCGGAAGCGCAAAAATATAAATCTTGCGAAAAAAATCAAGACCCGAAAGCCCTAAAACCTTAAAATTTTGCACTTTGTCCCAGAGCACTCTTGCCCGTGAGCACACTCCAAACTCTGTCTATCGACGGCCCTGCCGGAGCGCTGGCAGCACAGCTAAAAACTGCTCCAAGAGGTCGGCCGATCGCCGTGCTGTGCCATCCGCATCCACTATATGGCGGCTCCATGCATGACGCGGTACTGGGCGTCGCTGCAGATTGCGCACACAACCTCGGCATGAGCAGTTTCGCCTTTAATTTTCGCGGGGTAGGTGCCAGCGGCGGCAAACACCAGCCCACCGCCGGGGTACCCGACGAAGTGGATGATCTGTGCGCTGTACTTAATTGGGTGACTACGCAACAGCTGAGTCAAGATGTCATCGCTATTGGCTATTCGTTCGGTGCCAGTGTTGTCAGCCATTGCGTCAGTCGCACAGCGCCAGACTCACGTATTGATCGCGCGGTGCTGATTGCGCCACCGAACGCAGTGATGAGTTGCCAGACTGACGTTGCATCGCAACTCACCGACGTGATCTATGGCGACCAGGACGATTACGTTGATCCAACAGCGTATCAGCAAGTCCCGCACGTAGCGGTGCACAAGCTTACCAACTGCGACCATTTCTTCAGCGCCGCCCACGATTCATTAGCGCACACGCTGAGCAACATATTGAACTCGCTTTAGGCCAACGCCACTGGCAACGCCGCGACCAAAGCGCGAAGGTTCGGCAGCTGTGTTAGTTGAGAAACTGCGCTAACGCGTCTAATACGTCGTTGGGTTTTTCCGACAACATCGAATGCCCGCAACCTGACAATTGCCGCTGTTGCACATTGGTCAACCGGTCAGCCACAGCCAGCCCGGCTCGGGGCGGAGTCATTTTGTCGTCGTTGCCAATGATTACTAGCGCTGGCTGCTGGATCAGCCTTAATCCATCAACGCGAAAGCCATTACACGCAGCAAGATCCGTATAGAGAACATCGCGACCAGCCTGTTGCAGTAACCGCTGGCCCACATTCAAGTTCGACAAACCTGGGTTTTCGCTACCGCCTAAGCGCCCCTTGGCGCTGTGACTCCATGTGTTCGTCATATCTATGGCGGCCTGATCATTGTCCTTTGCTGCACTCAGCAACACCTCTGACACAGGCATGGGTGCAGAGGTGCCAAGTAGCGCAAGTTTTGTAACTTTGTCCACATGCCGGGCGGCTGCGCTCATAGCGATGAGCGATCCCATGCTATGCCCAACTATGCTGGCACATTGGTTTGGACTCACCGCATCAACCAACTGCGCGACCCAATCTGCCATCTGCTCTATCGACGTCAACAGGCTACCCGTGCTGCGGCCATGTCCTGGCAGATCTACCGCGGCTACGCGCCAACCGTGACGAGCAAAGTATCGCGCCGGCATTACCCAGATACTGTGATCAAATCCAGCACCGTGTAAAAAAATTAAGGTTTGCGCTTGGTCGCCAGGAATCCCGCTGCCGCTGCTGTAAAATACCTGTTCGCCGTTGAGTTCGATCCTCATTACCTGTTCCCTAATGCTTTTTCGACCCCACGCAGGGCGCTCTTTAGATCGCTGAGTAAGTCCTTCGGATCTTCAAGTCCGATGCTGAGGCGCACTAATCCGGGACCAATACCTGCTGCTCGGAGCGCCCGTTCTTCTACTCGATGGTGGGTGGTGCTGG
>NHET02000060.1 GCA_002170355.2 Gammaproteobacteria bacterium TMED92 | reverse complement strand
CTGGACAGCCAGCGGATGGTTGCTATCGGTGGCCCTGGCGCTGCCAATCCTCGTTTGGTCGAAACGGTGTTGGGTGCCAACCTGACGGAACTCACTGCTGGTGAATTGCAAGACGGCGAGCAACGGATAATTTCTGGTTCAGTGTTGTCAGGGCGTGGCGCCAACGAAGGGCTTGCCTACTTGGGTCGTTATCACATGCAGGTCTCAGTGTTGCCCGAGGATCGTGAGCGGAAGCTCATCGGGTATTTAATGCCGGGGTCGAAAATGCACTCGGTATTCCCAGCGTTTTTGTCCAAGTGGATTGGTGAAAAGTCCGTGGACTTTACTACCAACACCAACGGCAGTCCCCGGGGCATGGTGCCAATAGGCACTTACGATGCTGTGATGCCAATGGATATTCTGGCGACACAATTAATGCGTAGTCTGCTAGTTGGTGATTTAGAAAAGGCAATCGAATTGGGTTGTTTGGAGCTCGATGAGGACGACATTGCGCTGTGCACCTATGCATGTCCCGGGAAATACGAGTTCGGTCCAGTATTGCGTGAAGTCCTCACGCAAATAGAGAAAGAAGGGTAAGGAAAGGTTAAAGCATATGGGATTGCGATCGGCATTAGACAATCTGGCGCCTCAGTTCGAGAAGGGCGGTAAATATGAGTGGCTGTACCCAGCTTACGAGGCGATTGATACAGCGCTGTATACGCCCGGTAAGACCACGGCTGGCGGTTCACATGTTCGCGACAATCTCAACTTAAAGCGAATAATGATAACGGTTTGGCTGTGTGCTTTCATCCCAGTCTTTGTGGGTAGTTATTTCGTTGGTTTTAACGCTAACGAAGCCATGCAGGCGATGGGCCAAACAAGTCTAGATAACTGGCGCGGCATGCTGATCAACGGTTTGGCTGGTTACGATCCGAACAGCGTTTGGGATTGCTTAGTGCATGGGCTTGCGTACTTTGTCCCTCTGTATATCACCGTATTTTTGGCAGGCATATTCTTTGAAATATGGTTCGCCTCAAAGCGCGGTCACGAGGTAAACGAGGGCTATTTTGTCACCTCGATACTGTTCACGTTGACGTTACCCCCGTCCATTCCACTGTGGATGGCGGCGGTCGGCGTAGCCTTTGGTGTGGTCATCGCCAAAGAAGTGTTCGGCGGTACCGGCAAGAACTTCCTCAATCCTGCTCTCACCGGCCGCGCGTTTTTGTATTTCGCGTATCCAGCGCAGATGTCTGGTGATGCGGTATGGGTAGCAGTAGATGGCTACACCATGGCGACGCCGCTCGGTAATGCAGCTATCGGTGAACCCTACGGCGTCGATTGGCTACAGGCTTTCCTGGGAATAATGCCGGGGTCGCTGGGTGAAACCTCAACTCTGGCTATACTTATTGCTGGGGTACTNTTGTGTGCTAGTCGCATCGCTTCGTGGCGAGTAATGGCTGGAGTCTTTTTGGGCATGGCGGTAACGGCTTCGGTCTTCAACTTCATTCCCTCCTCGAATCCGATGTTCACCATGCCATTTTGGTGGCACATGGTGTTAGGCGGCTTCGCCTTTGGCGCGATCTTTATGGCAACGGACCCAGTTTCTGCCGCAATGACAAACAAAGGCCGATGGTATTACGGCATGTTGATTGGGTTCATGTGTGTGCTGATCAGAGTCGTCAATCCGGCGTTTCCAGAGGGCATGATGCTGGCGATTTTGTTCGGTAATTTGTTCGCACCGTTGATGGATCACTTCGTAGTGCAGTCGAATATCAAGCGGAGGTTGGCTCGTGTCTGAAGAAATGGAAAAAGACTCCAACAAGGATGGGCTCGGCAACATATTTCGTATTGCTGTTTTTCTCTGCTTGGTGTGTTCGGTCGTCGTGTCTGGCCTTGCAGTTTCATTAAAACCAATGCAGCAATTGAATAAAGAGTTGGATCAAAAGAANAACATCTTGCGTGCTGCGGGGTTACTGGCTGCAGGTAGCGAAGTCGGCGCTGATGGTCGCTCGGTAGAAGAAATGTTCGCCGACTTTAGNGTTCGAGCCGTAAATCTAGAGACGGGTGATTACACAGATGCGGTAGACGTCAGCTCCTATGACCCAATTCGTGCGGCCGCCGACGCGAGTTTGTCCATNGATCTAAGTGANGACATGGATATTGCGACTTTGGGACGACGTGAAAATATTTCTCTGGTTTTCATTAAGACNAATGACGTTGGCTTAGACAAGGTAGTAATCCCAGTGCGCGGNTTCGGTTTATGGGGAACCCTCTATGGCTACCTGGCGTTAGAGAATGACCTTAGCACCATCGCCGGATTAGGGTTTTATCAGCATAAAGAAACTCCTGGACTAGGCGGAGAAGTCGACAATCCCAGATGGAAACAAGGTTGGCAGGGCGTGCAGTTGTTTGATGATGGCGGCCAACCAGCTGTGGACCTCGTGAAACTGCGATCGCCTGCTGNGTCTAGCGCAGCGCGTTATGAAGTGGACGCGCTGTCGGGGGCGACGTTTACTACCCGTGGGGTGAAAAACCTGGTTAATTTTTGGGCTGGTGATCTCGGGTTCGGGCCGTTTTTGCAGAAACTCAAGACGCAACAAATGCAGGCTAGTGTAGGGGGACAACACTGATGGCTACGCAAAAAGAGGTCCTAATCGACCCTATTTTCAACAACAACCCGATTGCGTTGCAGGTGCTTGGTATTTGCTCGGCGTTGGCGGTGACCATCAACATGTCGACCACATTGGTCATGTGCCTTGCGGTAATTTTTGTGTGCACCATGTCCAATTTATCGGTATCGCTATTACGCAACAGAATTCCAACTAACATACGAATCATTGTACAAATGACAATTATCGCCTCGTTAGTGATCGTAGTGGACGAGGTGCTTAAGGCTGTCGCCTACGACATCTCCAAGAGCCTGTCAGTGTTTGTAGGTCTAATCATCACCAACTGTATTGTCATGGGCCGCGCAGAGGCCTTCGCAATGCAAAACGGTCCTTGGCTGTCGGCGCTGGACGGCCTTGGCAACGCTCTCGGTTACAGCGTGGTACTGATTGGTGTGGCGCTGGTAAGAGAACCCTTGGGCTCTGGTACGTTGCTCGGTTACGAGATTCTACCTACCGTCGCCAACGGTGGGTGGTATATGCCCAATGGTATGTTGCTGCTAGCTCCTAGTGCATTTTTTATTATCGGTTTCTTTATCTGGGCCATTCGCGCTTGGAAGACAGATCAAGTCGAAGAAGCTGAATACGAGATTGCGCCCAATGTGCAGTACAAGGAGGCCATGTAGATATGGAACATTATCTGGGCATATTCGTCCGCGCTGTATTTATTGAAAACATGGCGCTGACGTTCTTTCTTGGCATGTGCACGTTCATTGCCATATCGAAAAAGATCTCTACGGCGATAGGGTTGGGCATTGCGGTAGTTGTGGTGTTAGCGATCACCGTGCCAGTTAACAATCTGATCTTTAACACGTTTCTGCGCGAGGGCGCATTGGCTTGGGCGGGTTTTCCTGAGGTCGATTTGAGCTTCCTTGGTTTGCTATCTTACATTGGCGTGATTGCGGCGATGGTTCAAATCCTAGAAATGGTGTTGGACCGTTACGTGCCCGTGCTCTACAACGCATTGGGCGTGTTTCTGCCGTTGATTACTGTGAACTGCGCCATTCTCGGTGCGTCGCTGATGTCCATTGACCAAGACCAGACCTTTTCCGAGAGCGTAGTGTTTGGCCTGGGGGCTGGTGTTGGTTGGGCGCTAGCGATTACGGCCTTGGCTGGGGTTCGTGAAAAACTAAAATACAGCGATGTTCCGGAAGGTCTGCGTGGTTTGGGCATTACCTTTATCTCGGTTGGTTTAATCAGTTTGTGCTTTATGTCCTTCGGCGGCATAGACATTTAATGGCAACAGTTTTTCATGCGTCATAGCAGTCGTTTAAGTGGAGTGAGTTATGGTTGATACAACGGTATTGTTAGGCGTAGGTATGTTTACGGCTACCGTATTGTCTTTGGTGTTAGTGATTTTGTTTGCACGCTCGCGTCTTGTGAGCTCGGGCAATGTCACCATCCAAATAAATGAAGATCCAAGCAAGGCAATCGAAGTTCCTGCTGGTGGCAAACTGTTGCCAACATTGGCATCGAAAGGAATTTTCTTGGCCAGCGCTTGCGGTGGCGGTGGTACTTGCGCTCAATGTCGTTGTCGCGTTACGGACGGCGGCGGCAGTATTTTGGCGACTGAGGAAGGGCACTTCACCCGTGGAGAGATTAGCGATGACTGGCGTTTGTCGTGCCAGGTAGCGATTAAACAAGATCTCAAAATAGAAGTGCCTGAAGATGCCCTGGGCGTGCAGCGCTGGGAGTGCGAAGTAACTTCCAATGACAACGTCGCATCCATGATTAAAGAACTTAACTTAAAGCTGCCGGAAGGCGTGGACGTGGACTTCCGTGCAGGGGGCTATGTGCAGTTAGAGATTCCGCCTTACAAAATGGATTGGTCAACCATTAATGTTCAAGACGAGTATCGCGAGGACTGGGACAAGTTCAACTTTTGGGATCTTAAATCAGAAGTCAGCGAACCTACCATTCGCGCCTATTCGATGGCGAACTATCCCGAAGAAAAGGGCATCTTAAAGTTTAATATCCGTGTCTCCCCACCACCACCGCGCATGGATCATCTGCCGCCCGGAGCGATGACATCTTATGTCGCCAACCTAAAGTCCGGTGACAAGATCACCGTGTTCGGCCCCTACGGCGATTTCTTTGTGAAAGATACGCCAGCAGAGAAGATCTGGATCGGCGGNGGNGNTGGNNTGGNGNCGTTGCGCTCGCACATCTTTGATGAGCTTTTGCGTAAAGACAGCAAAACGAAAATGAGCTACTGGTATGGCGCTCGCTCATTGCGCGAAATGTTCTACACCGAAGAATTCGACCGTTTGGCTGAAAAGTACGAAAATTTCTCTTGGCACGTCGCGTTGTCTGACCCTCAAGAGGAGGACAATTGGGAGGGCTTGACGGGTTTCATTCACCTTGTTGTGCTTGAAAACTATTTGAAAGACCACCCCAACCCAGAAGATTGTGAATACTACATGTGTGGCCCGCCGATGATGGCTCAGGCTGTGCAAAATATGCTCGAAGACCTTGGTGTAGAACCAGAGAACATCGCCTTCGACGACTTTGGCGGTTAGTGCTTGATCGCTGCGCTGCCTGGTTTCTCTAGGCAGCGTAGGGCCACTACAACACAAGGCTTTTCGATGGTCGCCAACACCCTATTGTTGATTACTGCTACGATATGGGGGTTAGGTTTTGTTGCCCAGGTGCTGGGCATGAACTACCTCGAGCCCTTCGCCTTTATAGGTATCCGCTTTCTTTTAGGTGCGCTAAGCCTAGTGCCGTTGGTAATGTTTTTTCATTACCGTAATTGGTTGCCAGCCTCATCGGCGCGTATCGTGATTACAGGGTCGTTGGTTCTTGGCGTTATCTTGTTTGCCGCCGGCTCTTTGCAGCAGGTCGGTATCGTGTATTCCAATGCATCTAACGCGGGCTTTATTACCGGTTTATACATGGTCATTGTGCCGATTATTGGACTGGCGCTAAAGCATCGTACGGGGCTTAACACCTGGTTGGGTTGTGTATTGGCTGTGGTTGGCTTGTTTTTGCTCAGCGTTAAGGCTGATTTTACGATGGGTTATGGTGATACCTTGTTACTTGTTGGTGCCGTGGGCTGGGCGCTGCACATATTGGCCATCGATCATTATGCCCCTCGTGCGGCGCCGCTGTTGCTATCTTTGGGACAATTCATTGTCTGTGGCTGTCTAGCCTTGATCGTCTCCGTATTCATCGAGACCACGAGTTGGCAACAGGTCCGCGCGGCGACGAACGTACTTATCTACGCCGGTGTCATCACTGTAGGGGTTGCCTATACCTTGCAAGTGATCGCTCAAGAGCGAGCGGATCCCACTCACGCAGCCATTATTCTTAGTTTAGAAGCAGTGTTTGGTGCTGTTGGCGGATATCTGTTTTTGCAAGAGCAATTGAGCCAGCGAGAGTTACTTGGCTGCGCGTTAATGTTGGCAGGAATGCTGGTATCACAAGTCACTTGGCGCGATTTTATTGGATTGTTTCAGCGCAAGGCAGCGACCTAGCTATCGGCAAAAAATATGCAACTGGGGCAATTTGCGTCGACGGCGTCGCGATCGTCAGCGTGCTGATATTGCGGTGTTGGCAGGCGTGGCGTCCGATCGTCTTGGGCTTTCGCTGGGTCGTTGTTTGCAACTCGCATAACGTGTTTTTTCCAGTCGTGGTCCGTACTCCATTGCAAACCGATGTCGTGCACGCTGCCGGGCTTGGTCATTGACTGCAGTGCTGTAAAGGCGGCCTGTAAAACCTGATCTTGTTCAGAGGGAGCGTGTGCGCGTCCTGCCGTCTGGCCTAACGGATAGTCCAGAAAAACGGCGCGCGGCGGATTGGCGGCAGTCGTAATAGAGCGCGCGCTAGACAGGCTGACAGTACTGATTCCAGCAGCCTCCACCGCTCTGGCGATCAGTCCAACGGACTGATGGCATACAGGTCAGACTGGCACCATGACGGCAACGTCTACCTCGTCTTTCTGTAACAACGAAATAATGGCTGGCGCCAATTGCTCGGTGACTTTGCGCTGGGAGTAGATGCCGCCCATAAAGGTAAGGGCGTGGGGAGCAAGTGCGCCTATTTTTCCTCGGGCCTGTGCGCGTCTTAGTGGCTCAATCGGAAACACTACATTGATGTCATCGCGAGCTGCACTTTGATCGTAGGCGAAGTGGCTAGTGCGTAGTCGGTTAACGTCAATATCACTTGGGATCACGCGTAAGCTGTTGTCATCTTTGTGATGAAAAGCGATCTGGCCACGAGCATAAACGCCTCCAGAGCACACCAACGCGATGCGGCTCTTGGTAAGCGGTTTCTGCAATGGCTGCCAAGGTGGCGCGGTATGATTTGTGGCCCACTTATACGGCGTATAGTTCAACGCCGAATACTGATCGCGGGTGCGTTGAATATAGTCAATGGGTGCATGCTCAGGCATGGTACTTACTCGGTTGTTACCCAGCGGATCTTCAATGCGTCAGACTATGGCGCGGGAAAACTGGAGAAGCAAATGGTTGCAGAGGCAAAAGAAGTAGCGCGGCAGCGCTTTCGTGAGTCCTATGGGCGTTATCTTGAGGACTTTAAGGTCGGCGACGTGTACGAACATCGGCCAGGTCGCAGCATTACCGAAACAGACAATACCTGGTTCACGCTGTTAACCATGAATCAGCATCCGCTGCATTTTGATCGGGAATATGGTGCTAAGACTGAGTTTGGTCAGGTGGTGGTGAACTCCTGCTTAACGATCTCCTTGGTTACCGGCATGAGCGTGTCGGATATTTCGCAAAAGACCATAGCCAATCTTGGTTGGGATAAGGTCCGGCTGACTGGGCCGGTATTTGTGGGCGATACCCTCTATGCGGAATCTACCGTGCTGTCGATTCGCGAATCAGCATCCAGGCCAAATCAAGGCATTGTTACCGTCGAGTCTCGCGGAATTAAACAAGATGGGCAGCAAGTGATCAGTTTTCAGCGCTCGATGCTTATACCTAAGCGCGGTCATGCGATTGATGACAAATTAGATTATTAGCACGCGCNATNAGNCAGNGAAATGGNAAACGAGGTTTGCCTGCGNTTTTTGCAGGCTTGTTGGTGGNTAAAGTTATGCGNNAANAGATATTNCTCACGCNTNNGGTCANTGCGNTGGCAAAGTGCGCGCAGGACAAGGTAGAAGGCAGGCNAACGCGGCGCACTACAAGGTAAAAAGTAGGCGAAAGCGGNGCTGGGATAGATCAAAAACAGCTGGCTTAGTGAGCGNGGAAAAAATTCTGGGTCAGGCCGCGTAACTCATGCTNAGCGCCTTAGCCTTTANCGTCTCATTGATGACAGCCTCGGCGCTTTCCCGACAGGTACCGCAATTGAGCGCTACCGGCAGACAGTTCTGCACATCCTCTAAACACTCTGCGCCAGCATCGATGCTGGCTCGTATGTCTTGATCAGNAATGGCTTGGCACAAGCAGATGTACATAGCGGCTTTGGTAATTNCAGTGCTGCGATTCTAAGTGAAAATCATTATCGGTTACAATTACTTTTCTTTTGGCGCCTGTAAACTTTTCGCNAATGTTAACAATTATCGTTATAAATCAATAACTTAGATAATATTTTGNTTGCCTTCCTGGGTCGTTCTATGCACAATCGNGTGGNCATAACCTAGGACAGCGCAATGAAAAGTCTCGATCCTGCAATNATTGATAGCCTCAATAAGATTTTGAAAAACGAACTGACGGCGATAAATCAGTACTTTCTGCATGCAAAAATGCAATCGGATTGGGGGTTTGAGCGCATAGGCAAGCATTCAATGGAAGAATCCATTGATGAAATGAAGCACGCGGATCAAATTACCGAGCGGATTTTGTTCCTTGAGGGGCTGCCTAATCTGCAAGACCTAGGCAAGCTAATGATCGGTCAAAACGTCAAAGAAATGCTCGAGTGCGATCTGCGGTTAGAAATGATTGCGATTCCTGATCTGCGCGCCGCGATCAAGGTGTGTGAGNCAAACGATGACTTTGCAACTCGGCAACTACTGCGGGAAATCCTCAGTTCTGAGGAAGAGCACGTAGATTGGATCGANACGCAACTTGGTTTGATCGAAAAGACTGGATTAGAAAATTACCTGCAATCACAGATCGGTTAGTCGNTCTGNGCGGGNAAATCGCTTGGGTAGTTGATGCTGGCAAATTGTGCCGGCGCCGGATGTTCTATGGGTACCGTNCGGAGTGCCCGCAGCCAGCCCCGTACCGAGCGCTTCCCCGCGGCTAAATAACGCCGCAAAAGGGGCTCTGCCTCTANGCGCANCAGGCTGTGTAGCGGTTGCAGTCGTTCGCCATCGTGCACTGTGAAAGCGCGAGCGTCTGAACTCGCAGACGCAGCTCCGTTTATGAGGGTTTGATGCCAGCGATGCGCTAAGAACGGGGTATCGCCTGGGCATACCAATAGCCAAGGTGTGCTCGCTCTTTGCAGTCCGGCGAGTATCCCGGCAAGTGGGCCTTGCGCGGCAACACCCAACTCTGCATCGGTAATCACCTCGCCTCTTTNAGCGTACGCGTCNAGGTTGCGATTGGCGCTGATTANAACCGGGCCGGTGTCTGGTGTTGCGCCGAGAATGTGATCGATCATCGGTTTTGACGTCCCATCACGCCACACNTGCATGAGTGGCTTATCGAGTCCCTGCATACGCACACCGTTNCCGCCACAAAGAAAAATTGTGGTTATGGCAAGGGGATTGGTTGCTTGGGGTGACATGGAGGTATCGTTGCGACGGTTTGCTTGGGTCATGCGGTGACAGATTGACGTGCGGTTGCGCGGTAAGGGCTCAGCATGTACACACTTGCATTGGCGGGGCACAGTCTATCATCCTCCAACGTGTTTTGATTCAATGGAGATGTCAGGGTGGGGCGAGCGCGTGAATAAGAGTCAGATTGATTATGATGTTCTAGTNGTAGGTGCAGGTAGTAGTGGCTGCGTCATTGCCGCGCGGCTGTCCGAAGACCCCAACATTACGGTGGGATTAATCGAGGCAGGGCCAGATTACGCTGACTTGGGCGACACGCCTTTCGACCTAATCAACTCGCATAATAACTCCTACNCGGCGCATGACTGGGGCCTCAAATATGAGCCTACGCAGCAGCGTCAGGATCGATTTCCGCGNGGGCGGGTNGTGGGTGGCTCGTCTGCGGTGAATACCACCATCGCGCTGCGNGGCATGCCTGAGGACTACAACGAGTGGGCAGAAGTCGCGGGTGATGAGTGGTCTTGGTCTAATGTTCTGCCTGCCTTTAAGCGCCTAGAGCGCGATCTAGATTTTCCTGACGCGCCTTATCACGGCGACAGCGGTCCCATAACCATTCGACGTTATCCTGCAAGCGAACTGGTGCCGCAGCAGCAGGCCTTTTTGGATACCGCACAGGCCTTGGGTTATCCCTATTGTGCTGACGCTAACGACCCCGATGGCTTTGGTGCGGGACCGCATCCAATGAACAAATTGGGGCGGCTTAGGATTTCAGCCGCAATTGGTTACCTAGCACCGGCACGACTGCGATCAAACTTGCATGTGCAAGCCGATACGTTGGTGCGCCGCTTGCTGTTCGCTGGCAGGCGCTGTTGTGGGGTTGAGGTTGAAGACCAGGCGGGTGAAGTTGCGCACATTACTGCGCGACTGGTGGTGCTATGTGCGGGAGCACTGATGTCGCCAAGCATACTGCTGCGCTCGGGTATCGGGGCGAGGGCTGCATTAGACAAATTGGGCGTAGCGTGTGTCGCTGACCGGCCTGGCGTTGGTCAAAACTTAAGCGATCACCCGGCGCTCGGCGTACTGTGTGATGTGCAGACACCGGCGGTCATAGATTTCGACCAGCCGATCATTCAAACCATTTTGCGCTATACCGGGCAGAACTCAGACAAACGCAACGATTTACAAATCGAACAAATCAGTTTTGCAGGTCGTCCGGCTGGGCCTCCGCAGTTTCTGCTCGCGCCGGTACTCGAGTATCAGTATGGACGCGGTGAATTGACGCTGACTTCGGCGGATCCGCACAGCGCACCGGTTGTATCGAATCGGTTTTGTGAAGACGATCGTGACGCTCGGCGGTTGGCGGAGTGCATGCTCGACACATTGGCGTTTACCCGCACCGGTGCGCTGGCAGACATGATTACCGGAGTGCGTTTTCCTGACCCTAATAGGGGTCAAACCATTGAGGATCTCGAAGTGTTATGCCGACGTTTTTCGGGGTCTGGTTATCACCCATGTGGTACTGCAAAAATGGGTGCGCCAGATGATGCGATGGCGGTGGTTGATGGTCGTGGTCGTTGCCTTGAGGTGGAGCAATTGGTTGTGGCGGATGCCTCGATTATGCCAGCGGTTCCCAGGGCAAACACCAATCTGACGTGCCTTATGATTGGCGAACGCATTGGCGAATGGTTGCGCACACAGCCCAGCGAATACGGCTTATAACCGAAGGATACAAACCTATGGCTCACGATCTAATAGTACGCAACGTCGAAATTCTTGATGGCACCGGTGCCGACGCGTTTCGCGGCGATGTCGCGGTTGCTGGCGGTCGGATCAGCGAGGTGGGTCAGGTGATGGCGGGCCTGGCTGCCAACGGCGTAGAAATAGATGGTCAGGGTGCGACGTTATGCCCCGGGCTGATAGACACCCACGCCCACGACGACGGCGCGTTTTTTCGCTATCCCGGAATGGAATTCAAACTGGCTCAAGGTGTAACCACGGTGGTCAGCGGAAACTGCGGCTTTTCGGCAGTACCAGCAGACCCGCAAGCAGACTCGGTTGCTGCCAGCGGCGGTATTCTTGCCGGTGTTGAGGGACAATTTACGGATCTCGAAGGTTACTTTGCAGCGGTGCTCGAGCGCAGTCCCGCTATTAACAACATGATGTTGGTCGGTCATAACACAGTGCGTTCATTGGTATTAGGTCAGGAAAAACGCGCTCCTACCAACACTGAGCTACAGCGCATGCGGGAACATGTGGGCTTGGCTTTAGAGCAAGGCGCTTGCGGATTTTCATCGGGACTGATTTACCGACCTGGCCGCTGGAGTGATACCGAGGAAGTTACAGAGTTGGCGAAAATGGCCGCGCCTTACGATGCCCTCTACACCACCCATATGCGCAATGAAGGCGATCACTTGTTAGACGCTGTGGACGAAAGTCTGACTATTGGCAAAGACAGTGGCGTGCATCTACATATTTCCCATCATAAGTCTGCGGGCAAAGCGAACTGGGGCAAGGTTAAAGCTTCGTTGGCGCGCGTAGATGCTGCGATTGCTGAAGGCCAGCGCGTTACCTTGGATGTGTATCCTTATACGGCGGGCAGTGGTCGCATGATCGAATACTTCAATTTACAAAACGTTGATACCCAGTTGGCATCAGTGGTGCGTATCGCCAGTTGCCCGGCGTTTCGTGAGTACGAGGGCCGCATGCTGGTAGATATAGCGGCAGAGGAAGCGACAGATCTAGCGGAGCTCACGGTGCGCATTTTAACTGCTCCGCGCGGCGACCGTACCCTGTGCATTCACTTTATTATTGACGAAGCAGATGTCGAGACAAACTTGCGCCACGCAGACATGATGGTCGGCAGCGACGGTATTCCAGATTTACGGGGGCGTCCCCACCCTCGATTATTCGGTACGTTCCCGCGGGTGTTAGGGCACTATGTGCGTGATCGAGGCTTGATGTCGTTAGCTGAGGCGGTGCGCCGTATGACGTCGCTGTCGGCGCAAACCTTTGGGCTGCATGAGCGCGGTACCATCAAACCCGGTTTCTGCGCCGATCTTTTGTTGTTCCGACCCGAAACTGTCAAGGATCTGGCCACCTACGACGAGCCAAAGGTAGAACCCGTGGGCATAGAACTTGTTGTGGTCAACGGCGCGATAGCTTATCGGGATGGAGAACATACCCAAGCAGGCAGTGGGCAAATGCTGCGGTTCCGACGCGAAAGTTTTCAACAATAACCACAAGGAGAAACGCCATGTCTTTTCTACAGCGCGAGCAGCGAGATCACGTGCTTACATTAACCATGTCTAGCCCCGAAACGCGCAATGCACTGACCGGAGCTGAGCAGTTTGACGATTTTGTGCAAGTCTGCAGCGAGATCAATGATGACATGTCCATTCGAGCGGTGGTGTTGACCGGCGCAGGGTCGGCGTTCTGTGCAGGCGGAAACGTTAAAGATATGCGAGATCGAGCGGGTATGTTTAGCGGCGATCCTTTTGATCAGGCAGAGGCCTACCGCAAGGGTATCCAGCGCATTCCGCGCGCAATACAAAGCCTCAATGCGCCGATTATCGCCGCCGTAAATGGGCCTGCGGTGGGTGCTGGATGCGACTTAGCGACCATGTGCGATATTCGTGTAGCGAGTACCAAGGCAATGTTCGCGGAGAGTTTTGTTCAACTGGGGCTCATTCCCGGAGACGGCGGTGCGTGGTTTCTGCCCCGTGCTGTAGGTTTCTCTAACGCCAGCCTCATGGCGCTAACGGGTGATCCGGTCAAGGCTGACGAGGCATTGCGTATTGGTTTGGTGTCTAAGGTGGTAGAGCCAGAAGAGTTGCTGACGACAGCCCAAAATATCGCTGCGCGTATTGCAGCAAACCCGCCACACGCCGTGCGGCTTACCAAGCAGCTATTGCGTGGGAGCGAAACCAGCAGCCTCAATGAAATGCTCGACAAGTCGGCATCGTTCCAAGCGGTATGCCATGCGGAGCCAGATCACCATGAGGCGATAGCGGCGTTTTTCGAAAAACGCCCAGGGGATTATCGAAAGTTATAGCGTTGAGTCACAGGAATTAACCAATCAGATAACCTGTTTATGAGGAGAAAGATATGCGGATCGTGTTGATTCTAATCATGTTGGTAACGTCAATTGGCGTACAAGCGAAGCCGTTACCGAACACCAAACCCGAGCGTGTTGGGATGTCTAGTGAGCGCTTGCAGCGCATGAGTGAACTAAGTCAGCGCTATGTCGACGAAGGCAGGGTTGCTGGAATCGTCACTATGGTGACTCGCAACGGTAAGGTGGTGCATTTCGAAGCAACCGGTAGTAGGGGAATTGACGATCCCCGGCCGTTAAAGAAAGACGATTTGTTTCGTATCTATTCGATGACCAAACCGATCACTGCTACCGCTCTGATGCAGTTATACGAGCAGGGTAAGTTTCAACTTAGCGATCCCGTGCACAAATTCGTGCCTGAGTTGAAAGATGTGCAAGTGTTAAACGCTGATGGTGAGCTTGTGCCGGTGGAGCGGGCGATGACGATGCAGCAACTGCTGACTCACACCACGGGTCTGTCCTACGGCTTTGATCCGGTTAACGATCCGGTAGACAAGCTTTATGTGGAGGCCAACTTATGGGCCTCGCAGGACCTAGATGACTTTGCAACGAAACTCGCTAAGCTGCCTTTGAAATTCCAACCCGGCGCGCAATGGCATTACTCAGTGGCGGTAGATGTTACGGGGTTAGCCGTGCAACGCATCAGCGGTCAGAGTTTTGATGAGTATCTACAGGAACATATTTTTTCACCTCTTGGCATGACAGATACGTTTTTTGCGGTGCCTGATGACAAACTCGAAAGATTTTTGCCCAACCACATTATTAATCCGCAGACGGGCAAATTGATGACCATTCCGAATGACAGCAGCGACGCCATGCGTGACTACTCTCAGGTCACTCTGTTCTCTGGCGGCGGCGGTTTGGTTTCCAGCACCATGGATTACATGCGTTTTGCAGAAGCCATGCGCAATGGGGGTGAATTAGACGGCGTGCGGATTTTGGGTACTAAGACGGTCGACTACATGCGCTCCAACCATTTGGGTGCGAGCATCACCGCTGGGGGCAATGGGGAAACACCGACTTTGAATGGAGCCCTGCGTGGTTTTGGTTTTGACCTAGGCTTTGGACTGGTAATTGACCCGGCTGCAGGCGGCGTCATAGGCAGCGCCGGTGAATACAACTGGGGTGGTGCCGCAGGTACGGTATTTTGGATTGATCCGGTAGAGGAAATCGTTGTGGTGTCTATGATTCAGCTAATGGGTTCGCCTTGGCCATTACGCTCTGATCTTAAAGTTACTACCTATCAAGCGTTGCTAGAGTCATACGAATAACGTTAGAGCCATTTAACGGCGCGAATCAGTTCACTGTCGAAGCCGAAGCTGTCATACAGGCTGCGCGCTCTATGATTATTGCTGAAAACGTGCAGGGTCAGGCTGCGTGCGCCATGCTTGCGGGCGCAGCCTTCGGCGTGCTCAAGTAACGCACGCCCAACACCCAAACCTCTTGCTTCGGTATTCACCACCAGGGCTTCCAAATGAGCGCTCGGTTCATGATTAAACAATTCTGCTCGGAGGGTAATCATAGCCATGCCCAGAATTCTCTCGGGCGCGTTCGCGGCGATGGCAACTTCAATGAATGAATCGCTAGTCTCTCCTGCCAGAATTGCGTTCATCGTAGCCACANCGCCCTCCCACAATTGTTCGGGTTTACGTTTGCTAGGGATGTCAAAATCTGCCAGTTGCGGCAACATGGCGCGCAGTGTCTCGGCATCTGCCGACTCGGCTGCTCGAAAAGTAATCNCATTCGTGTTGTTCATGGGTGCGCAATCTTCAATAGGTAGCAATGAGCGATAACTCTTAATTTAGTATGGCATTGGTTACAACCACATAGGTCGGTCATTGAGCAGCGCAGCAAAAACATTCTCCAGTCGCACCGCAATTACCCTGGTGATCGCCAACATGATCGGCACTGGTGTGTTTACCAGCCTTGGGTATCAGCTTCTCGACATTCGGTCTGCGCCGGTCATTCTGCTGCTGTGGACGCTAGGTGGCATCATCGCCCTGTGCGGAGCGTTGTGCTACGCCGAGCTAGGTGCGGCCCTGCCCAGGTCTGGTGGAGAGTATAACTTTGTTGGCCGCATCTACCACCCAGCGGCGGGATTTGTTTCGGGATGGGTGTCGATTACGGTTGGTTTTTCCGCGCCCACAGCTGCAGTAGCCATTGCTGCGGCGAAGTACGCTCAATCCGTTTGGCCGACTGTTTCAGAAACCGCCGTTGCGGTGGCGTTGGTAATTCTCACTGGGGCCATCCATTTGGGCAGTCGTCGTGGCAGCGCGTTCTTTCAGCAAGCCGTGACTGGCATCAAAATCGTGGTAATCGTGCTGTTGGTTGCCGCTGTTTGGTTGGTGTTGCCGAACTGGCAGCCGTTGCGCTGGACACCAGCAGTTGATGACATAACGTTNATAGGCAGCGGCGGCTTCGCCATCGCGCTGATCTATGTTAACTATGCGTACACCGGCTGGAATGCCGCGACTTATATCGGTGGCGAATTCGACAATCCGGGCAAAGTCCTGCCCCGGGCCTTAATCATCGCTACCGGGTCGGTGATGGTCCTATATTTGTTGTTACACGTAATGTTTTTGTCCGCCGCGCCAATGGATGCTTTAGCGGGTCGCATAGAAATAGGCTATGTGGTCGCCGAGTACGCTTTTGGTGCGAACGCGGCAAAAGTGATAGGCATCATTTTATCGTTGCTTTTAGTGTCTACGATCAGCGCAATGCTGCTGGCGGGGCCACGAGCGCTGCATGTTATTGGCAGAGACTTTTCACTGTTTCAATGGCTCGGGCGTGAGAATCGTTTCTCCGTGCCTGCCAATGCGGTGATTTTGCAGATGACACTCACAGTGCTATTGATTGTGACCTCGACCTTTGAGTCCATTATCATCTTCTCCGGTGCGATACTGGCGCTGAATTCTTTGGTCACGGTGGTTGGTGTTTGGGTGCTGCGGGTGCGCGAGCCAGATTTGCCAAGACCATTTAAGGTGCCACTGTACCCTCTGCCGCTGATTGTGTTTGCAGCATTGTCGCTGTGGACGCTTGTTCATCTAATAGACCAAAGACCAGTAGAGGGAGCGATGGCTTTGGGGCTGATAGCAACTGGTCTACTGGTCTATTTGGGATCACGAAAATTGCAAACTACTGATTAAAAGCGTTACTACCGGTTAGCATTTAACAAAGGAGTGTGAGTATGTCGGAATTACTGGAAACGATAGACAACGGCGTCGCGACGCTGACGATGAATAGACCAGAAGCGCGCAACGCCATGAGTGGCGAAATGATTGCGGCGCTGCTCGAGGCGTTACCTCGACTCGGCGCAGACAGTTCGGTGCGTTGCATTGTACTGACCGGAGCCGGCGGTGCCTTTTGCGCTGGCGGCGACGTTAAGGGATTTGCCGCTGGCAGTGGCGGCGGCAAAGCACCAACGCTAGAGCAGCGGGCGCAAATGCTGCGTCCAGGATTTGAGATAGCGCGCTTGCTGCACGAATCACCCAAGCCGACATTGGCAGCAATTCCTGGTGCAGCGGCAGGTGCTGGTTTGTCGTTGGCACTGGCCTGCGATCTGCGCATTGCCGTGGCGAGTGCCAAAATGACCACAGCGTTCGCGAACGTAGGTCTTTCAGGTGATTACGGCATGTCGTACTTCTTGCCCCTACTTGTTGGTCAAGCGAAAGCACGAGATCTATTGTTCACCGCACCGGTTATTACAGGCACCGAGGCTTTTGAACTTGGTTTAGTCAATCGCATTGCTGACGCCGACGGTTATGCCGCTGCCGTGGAGAGCTACGCTGCAGCACTCGGTCGCGGCGCAACGGTGGCTATTGGCTATATGAAGAAAAATCTCAGCACTGCGGCGACCGCCACACTGACTGAAGTTTTGGATCGGGAGGCGGCGCATATGGCGCGCTGTTTCACCACAGAGGATCATAAACAGGCAGTACAAGCCTTTGTCGCGAAGCAAGCACCGACCTTCACCGGAGAGTAATGGGTGTTATTGAGCTATCGCGGCAGCGTAAATCGTTGGGAATGCGATGAGAACGATCATCTGAACGTGCGCTTTTGCGAACAAAAGCTATGGCAGACGTTAGTCGGCGGACTATTGCAGTCAGGTCTTGTATCGGCAAGTGACGTCGACTCTATGCCTAGACGCATCACCCGACAGCATTTGNGGTTTCAACAGGAGTCGCGTANAGCAACGCCAATATCCGGTTTTTTCAGTTTTCTTCCCGGGCTCGANTCCCGTGGTTTCAATGTNCTCGCGCAATTGCGCCACAGCGTCAGCAATGTACCGCTATGCAGCGCTCTAAGTTACGTCGCAGAGCTGGCATCAGATGGCGGTAGCGATATTGAAGAAGATATCGCTTACGCGCTGCCCCGAGGCATTGACAGTGATTCGGCTTACCACACGCTGAGTCTGCAAGCAGCTCTAGACAAGGGTTTTGTGCAGACAGGGTGCGGTGTTATTCAATCGGACGAGTGCACTGCCGCCGGAGACTTAGTACCGCACATGTATATGGCCCGCACTTCCGACTCTATGCCGAATCTCTGGAGCTACCTAGCCGGTGACGAGCGCGTCAACGACAAGGAAGGCGGGGCAGTAGTGGAGTTTCGTCGCCAATACCACAGAGTGCTGAAACGCAATGAACCTTTCGTTGTGGCCTCGGGTGTGTTGGCGGCTCAAGGCAAAATTCAGCGTTTTGGCCATTTGCTTTTTCACGCGCTGACGGGCGNATGTTGTGCATCGGCGCAGGCCGTGGCGGTGCGCATGGATTTGCAAGCGCGCAAAGCCATTGACCTGGCGCCNGAAGATCTTGCGGCACTGCTCGCAAAGCAAGTCAAACCTATTTAACTGCGCAGACCAACACTATGTCGATTTATACAGACGGACTCGATCAGAACTCCGCCAACTACACGCCGCTGTCGCCAGTGTCATTGTTACGGCGCGCGGCTTGGATTTACCCAGACAAGGTGGCGTTGATACAAAATGACCGTTCTTTGAACTGGGGCGAAGTATTCCAGCGTTGCCAGCGCGTAGCATCAGCACTGGTCAAAAGAGGTTTAGGAAAAGGCGACACCATTGCCATTCTGAGCGCTAATACGCCAGAAATGTTCGAGGCACATTTTGCAGTACCCATGATGGGAGGGGTGCTGAACGCGATCAATATGCGCTTAGACGCAAACACCGTGAGCTTTATTCTGCAGCACGGGGAAGCAAAGTTGTTGTTGGTCGACAAAGAGTTTGGNCCGCTGGCGGAGGCTGCGTTGGCGACTATGGAAGCGCCGCCGGCAGTGGTACATATTGACGATCCACAATGCGATGTTGGTCACTTGCTCGGTGGTTGTAGCTACCAAGACCTGCTNGACCAGGGCGATGCAGCAGAGCTGGGCGTCGACAGCAGCGACTACCTGCCAGCAGACGAGTGGGACGCGATTGCGCTCAATTACACCTCTGGAACAACTGGTAATCCAAAGGGCGTGGTTTACCACCATCGCGGTGCCTACCTGAATGCGCTGTCGAATGCGTTGAGTTGGAACATGGGGGATCACCCTGTGTATCTGTGGACCTTACCGATGTTCCACTGCAATGGCTGGTGTTTTCCGTGGACNTTGGCGGCAAATGCGGGTGCGTCAGTNTGTTTGCGCCAAGTGCGTGATGATGCGGTGTATCGTGCTATCAGTGAGCATAAAGTCACGCATTTTTGTGGCGCGCCAGTAGTGCTGAACACCTTGCTCGCGGCGCCGCAAGCGTTGAAATCGTTAGTGCAGCATCCAGTTAATGTGATGACTGCCGGTGCACCCCCACCCGCAGCGATCATCCAAGGCATGCAGGCGCAAGGTGTAGACGTGACCCACGTTTATGGCCTCACAGAGACCTACGGCCCGGTAACTCTGTGTGCTTGGCGCGACGACCTCTGGGGTTCGTTAGATGCCTTAAAGCAGGCGCAACTAAAAGCCCGTCAGGGCGTCAATGCGCCAATGCTCGAAGGCCTTATGGTGGCAGACCCGAATACCATGGAGCCGGTGCCAAGAGACGGCCAGACAATGGGTGAAGTGATGATGCGCGGCAACAACGTCATGAAGGGTTATCTAAAAAACCCTACGGCCACCAATGAAGCCTTCGCCGGTGGCTGGTTTCACTCCGGCGACTTGGCTGTATGGTTTAACGACGGTTATATAAAAATTATGGACCGATCCAAAGACATCATCATTTCTGGCGGCGAAAATATTTCAAGCATCGAAATCGAAGACGTGTTGTTCAAGCATGAACGTATTGCTGAAGCGGCGGTGGTTGCCCGCTCGGACGACAAATGGGGCGAAACACCCTGTGCCTTCGTCACTTTGGCGCCCAATGTAGAACCACTGAGCGCGCAAGACGTTATAGATTACTGTGCCGAAAATCTTGCCCGCTTCAAATTGCCGAAGACTGTGATATTTATGGAGTTGCCAAAAACTTCGACCGGCAAAGTGCAGAAGTATGCACTGCGCGAAATTGCGGAAGGCATGAATACGTGAGTTCAACCAAAGGTCTGTTGTTTGCCGCGTTGATTGTCAGCGTCGTCGTCAGTGCTGTGTTGCTACCGGTAGCAGATCTGCTGCAGGCGCTGTTCGATTGGGTGAACGATAACCGCAGTGTCTCTTGGTTAGTGTTCATAGTATTTTATATTCTGGCGACAGTGCTCATTTTGCCTGGCAGCCTACTCACCCTGGCCGCAGGTTTTTTGTTTGGGTTAGGTTACGGGCTGGTGATTGTGTCCTTCGCCAGTACGGTGGGTGCAACTTGTGCGTTTTTGGTCGGGCGTTTCCTGGCCAGAGACTGGGTCGCAGCCAAATTGCGAGGCCAGCCCAGATTCGCCGCTCTTGACACCGCAGTGGGCAAGCAGGGTGCGATTGTGGTGTTGCTCACGCGGCTGTCACCGATTTTTCCATTTAGTTTGCTGAACTATGGGTTAGGGCTAACTCAGGTCAAACTTGTGCACTATGTATTGGCGTCATGGGTGGGCATGATTCCCGGCACCGTGTTATACGTTTACTTAGGTTCGATTGCGTCAAATTTGACCAGCATCTTTGCTGGCGAGTTAGCGGATCTGCCGGCAAGTAACTGGTTGTTTTACTTGGGCTTAGGTGCGACAGCGGTGCTCACCATTGCCATCACGCGTATTGCTACAACGGCGCTCAATCAAAAGCTCGATGGTGCGCCGGCAGGAGATAGCAAATGAGTTACCCCGGCGTTGAACTTGATGCTCATGCTTGGCAACTGCTGTCGCCCGCAGATTACGTTAACCCGCAACCTCGCTCGGACTATCATCTTGTCGTAGTGGGTGCCGGCCCCGCCGGGCTGATCAGTGCGATTGGAGCTGCCGGACTCGGTGCCAAGGTCGCCTTAGTCGAGCGTCATCGAATGGGCGGTGATTGCCTAAACGTCGGCTGTATGCCGTCAAAGTCTTTGTTGGCATTTACCGAACACCATCCAGAACCGCAGTTTGATGAGGCATTTCGGTGGCTTCGACAAGTGCGTGCGGGAATCGCTCCTCATGACTCTGTGCAGCGTTATACCGATGCAGGGGTTGATGTATTTTTTGGTGAAGCGACATTTAACGACAGCGGTGCTGTCTGCGTTGACGACATTGCGCTGAGCGGACGTCGGATAGCAATCTGCACTGGCGCTCGTGCTGCAGTGCCGGCTATTCCCGGGTTACGCGAATGCGACCCGCTCACTAACGAGACCGTTTTTGACCTACAAGACAAACCCCAGTCCTTGGCGATACTAGGAGCGGGCGCTATTGGCTGTGAGCTGGCTCAAGTTTTTGCGCGGCTTGGCGTGCGGGTTGAGTTATTTGAACTTGCGCCGAGAATACTGCCGAACGAAAGCGAATTGGCCTCACAGACTCTTNNTTNCGCCTTGGCCAACGCGGGCGTGAAAGTCCATGTTGGCAGTGCGGTTAAAGAAATCCAGGGGGCTGGGCAAATTGTCACCGCAGCGGGTGTATTCGAGTGCGAGCGCGTACTGGTGGCTTTGGGTCGACAACCCAATACTGACAAATTGAATTTAGCGGCAGTAAATGTGCAGGTCGATTCTCGTGGTTTTATTGTCAGCGACGCAAAACTGCGCACGTCGAATAAAGCGATTTTTGCTGCGGGCGATTGCACTGCCGCATTGCAGTTCACCCATCATGCTGACGCCCAGGCACGCGCGCTGGTGCAAAACGCCTTGTTTGCGCCAACGGCAAAAGTAGACCATTTAGTTGTGCCTCATTGCACCTATACCCAGCCCGAGGTTGCTTCTGTAGGCCTTAGCGCTACTGAGTTGCAAGCCACCAACACCCGCTACGATGAATACGAGATTTACTTTGATGAACTCGATCGAACCAAGGCTATACCGTTTGCAGATGCGGTTAGCCGGGCCGCCAAGGGGCATGCCGTGGTGTATACAGCGAAGGGCCGAGACAAAATTCTCGGCGCCACACTACTCGGTGATGATGCGGGTGAACTATTGGCTCCACTGTGTCTGATGATGACCCATGGCCTTGGTCTTAGCGCCGCCCAAAGCACGATATTCAGCTATCCTACGCGTAGTGAGTATTTAAAGCGCTTGGGCGATGCCTACAACCGGAGCCGCATGACCCCACGGGTCGCTCAACTATTTGCACGCTGGCTGAAGCTCATTCAACCCAAGGGTTGAAATCACTGGAGAAATTTATGCGACTGATTTTATTGGCTACTGTTTTGATGGTCGGCACCACGGGTTGCGGCGGTGCATCGCAACAGCAATTACCCACCAAGGTAACGGGCAGCGTCTATGACATGATGACCCACTATTTGGAACCTGCGGCAGATGGCATCTGGGGCTCGGCGGGTTTCGTCATCACCGAAGATGGCGAGGTGGACTTGCAGCCCACCACTGACGAGGGCTGGTTTTTAGTCGAGCACGCCGCAGTTGTGGTCGCTGAGGGTGGCAACCTGCTAATGCTGGACGGCTATGCTGCAGATCAGGCCGATTGGACCGAGTATGCCAAAGGGCTGACGGCTGCAGCATTGAAAGCCCGAGCCGCTGCTGAGCAACAAGACGCGGATGCGCTATTTGCCGCTGGCGGCGAAATCTACAGCGTCTGCAGAGCTTGTCACAATCGTTATATGAATCAGCCTGGTGGTTAATATGCACGCGAACACACAAGAAGTAGCGCTGAGCGGCAAGGCGCTGGCAAAAGTCACCAGTGCAGCCCTGATTCTCGCGCTCACCGCGCTGGTGTTGTTTGTATTGCCGGCGGAATACGACACCGATCCAACCGGTGTCGGTGAGATGCTGGGCATAAAGGGCATGGCCGGGTACACGGTTGGCGCTCTGTCGAAACAATCTCAAGGTTACGCAGATGATGTTCGCGAGTTCGAACTTGAACCGTTTGAGTCTGTTGAATACAAGTATGTACTTGGAGCCGGACAAAGCATGGTGTTCGCCTGGCAGGCGCGAACCGAAGACGGTTCGTTGAGTGAGGTGGTTTTTGACTTTCATAGTGAGGAAGAGGGCACGGATCCAGAGGACTCGGTAACTTTCGATATAGGTCGAGCGAGTCAAGCTCAAGGCAATTACGTGGCACCGTTTGCCGGTATCCATGGCTGGTACTGGGAAAACCGTGGCGCACAATTTGTCACCGTAACGCTCAAGACTTCTGGATTTTATCCTTCTGCTAAGGTCTACGGTTCCGCGGGGGAGGTAAAGGTTTCGTTTGAGTCAAGCGAAGCCGAGGGGCGCTAGCGCCCTTCGGCCTTTTAGCGCATTGGCGCAGTTACGCAGTCCGCTCAATTAAAGTACCGGTGCCGAGACCACCGCCGCAGCACATGGCGATCAAGCCGTAACGGCCGCTGTTGCGTTGCAACTCGTAAACAGCCTTAGTGATGAGAAAACAGCCAGTTGCACCTAAGGGGTGCCCAAGGGCAATGGCGCCGCCGTTTGGATTAACTTTCGTCATATCTGCACCCACCTCTTTCGCCCATGACAGCACCACCGATGCGAANGCCTCATTCACTTCAAATACGTCAATGTCGTCAATGCTCAAATCAGTTTGCTCAAGCATTTTTTGCGTTGCAGGAATTGGGCCCTCCAGCATTATCACAGGGTCGCAACCGACCAGCGCAGATGCGCGAATAGTCGCCAACGGCACCAACCCCAAAGCTTTGGCCTTGCTGGCGCTCATCATCAGTACCGCCGCTGCACCATCAGCGATCTGCGAAGATGTGCCGGCGGTGTGCAAGCCGTCTTGCCGAGCCACCGGTTTGAGTTGAGCCAATGCCTCCAAGCTGGTGTCCCGTGGTACTTCGTCACGATTGACGCTAACAATTTCGTCAGTGCGCTCGAAGTTTTCATCCATTACCGGCGCCTCGATAGGAATGATTTGGCTGTCAAAGTAACCCGCTTCGATGGCGGCTTTTGCACGTTCCTGAGATTGCAGACCAAAGCCGTCAGTATCTTCGCGAGTCAGCTGGTACTTTTCGGCTAGGCGCTCTGCGCCCTCGAACTGGCTGGTAAATTCGTGCTGCTCAAAGTAGCTACGAGATATGGGCTTGCCCATACTCTTATCGCGACCGACGGCGTCGCTGCCGATCGGCAGGCGAGTCATGTTCTCGACACCGCAGGCCATGACAACGTCGGCGTGACCGGATGCGATCATACTGTGGGCAAGGGTGGTGGATTGTTGTGAGGATCCACATTGGGAATCGATAGTAATGCAGGGCGTGGTTATTGCGCCGCCTTGGGCTAGCCATGCGGTGCGGGTTACGTTCATGCCTTGTGCCGCGACTTTGTTAATACACCCGCCAACTACCTGATCTACAGNAGCGGAATGCAGATTGTTGCGCGCCAGCATTTTCATCATGACTTGGCCCAATACGTCGGTAGGGTGGGCGCCACCGAGGCTGCCGTTCTTCCGGCCTACCGGCGATCTCGCGGCGTCAACAATAACAACTTCTTCCATGCTCAATTCTCCCTATTGATTACGATTTAGCGGTNGCTGGNCCGGTCCAGTAGCCGATGCGTGGTTGTAAGTCTGGGCGCTGGCGCTCATCGGGCCGATCGGTAGCGGAGCCAATGTAAACGAATCCGGCCACGCGTTCACCTGGGTTTAAGCCCAAAGCACGGTCTATGGCCTCGTCATAGGCATACCACTCGGTAAGCCATTGCGCTGCAAAGCCCATCAGATTGGCGGCAACCAAGAGATTTTGGCAGGTCGCCCCCGCTGACATGAGCTGCTCCCATTCGGGAATTTTAGGGTGTTGTTGCACGCAACTGATCACCGCGATCACTAGCGGCGCGCGCATAAAACGCATGCGCTCAGCCTCCACCGCGGCCTCCGGAGCGCCAGGTTTGGTGGTGCGAAAACGTTGCGCCAACTGATCTCCAAAAGTCTCGCGTGCCTCGTTCTGAAAACACAGAAAGCGCCAGGGACCGAGTTTACCGTGATCGGGAACGCGAGCCGCCGCAGTCAGCAACTCTTGCAGTTGCTCGGCGTTGGGTCCGGGTGATTGCAAATCCATGGCTTTTACGGAGCGGCGCTGGCTGATCTGCTGCAACGCAGCCAATTGTGGAGTCGGGTACACGGATAAAACTTCCAAAAGTCGGATTGTAGCGTGGCCGCTGGTTTGCTCAAATGTACCTGGCGAAAAAAATTAATTGAGGAGGCGGGCAATGGCGGATGCAGGAAAATTCTCAGGGAAGAAGGCTTTGGTCTTTGGTGGCACATCGGGCATAGGGTTGGCGACGGTTAGTCAACTGCGGGCGCAAGGCGCGCAGGTCGTGGCGATCAGCCGTGATCCAAGCAAGGCTGGAGACATACCAGGGGTCACCCTGGAAGCCTGTGATGTCCGCGACACCGAAGCGTTAATCCAGTTGTTTGCGGCACATGCACCCTTCGATTTGCTGATCAGCGCGGCGACCGGCGGCAGTCGCGCTGCGGGGCCATTTTTGCAAATGGATCTGGCGGCGTACCAAGCGTCGTTCGACAAGTTATGGGGCTACACAAATATTGTTCGTTTGGGTACTGAGCATCTTGCAGCCAACGGAAGCATTGTGCTCGTGAGTGGTGCACCGGCGCGGCGCGCTAAGCCGGGTCAGGCGGCCCTGGCCTCCGTAGGTGGTGCGGTAGAGCAATTTGCTCGGGCGGTGGCGCCGGAGCTAGCGCCGCGGCGGATAAATGTTGTATCCCCGGGCGTTATCGATACCCCAATGTTTGGCCCAGATGCCGCGGCCCGCGAGAAAATGCTCGGCGCCGCAACGGCGAAGAATCTGATTCCACGAGCCGGCACTCCGGATGAAGTGGCAGAAGCGGTGGTGTTTGTTGCTGGCAATGACTTTGTGACCGGTACCACGGTCGAAGTCGATGGCGGCTGGATTCTAAGTTAAAGCGTTGCTGTATTAGTGGGTAAACCTAGAAACAATCGGCCAGTGGTTTCTAGGGTACTTGGCGCCACCATTATGTGTTGGGTTGCCACGTGAATATCGCGAAAGTGGCGTTGCAGGTCCGAACTTTGATAAACGGCAACGCCGCCCGCTAAGTTGTACGCACAATCAACCACTTGGGAACTGGCCATTACTGCATGAGTCGTGGCCAGACGCAGGTTGCGGCGGTGCTCGAGTTCAACTGGGGCGCCNGCTGCAGCGCGATCCCAAGCAGCACCAAGACTATCGTAATAAAAGGCGCGGGCGCTGCGTAGCTTCGCCTCTGCTTCGGCCACCTGAATCTGCGTATGGCTGCGTTCGGCAATTGACACACTGCTGCTGGCACGCTTTTTTGCTTGGGCCAGTTCGACAAATTTATCCAGAGCGGTTCGGGCGATACCCAGGCTGACCGCCGCGATACCGAGCGCCAACAGAGTAAAGTTTGGAAACTGAAACANCGGCGTGTCNGGCATGTTGCGCACTTCTAGGCCAACAATATGCGCGCTTGGAACGTGGCAATCGGTAAGCTGGAAATCGGTGCTGCCAGTGCCGCGCAGTCCAGTGGCATGCCAGGTATCCAAAAACTCAACATCCTCGGCAGGCACCAAGCACATGTGCGCCCTCGGTTTGGCGTCAGCGGACTGTTGTGGATCAATGATCATGCTGCCAGCAAGAATCCAATCTGCGTTTTGCGTGCCCGAACCCCACTGCCAGCGACCATTAAGCACATAGCCATTGTCGCCCTTTATAGCTTTGCCGTTCGGCGCAAATACGCCAGCAATCATGNTGTCCGCAGAACTGAACATCTGTTTCGCGGCAGACGCCTCGATGCGCGCCAAGGCCGAGCCACTTGTCGCGGCGATAAACGCCACCCAACCGCAGGCTGCATCNCCTTGTGCGAGCGTTTCAAAAACCTGGCTGCTGACCACNGGGGAGGTTTCTAATCCACCTAAGTTTTGGGGGACAAACATTCGGTAAAAGCCTGCCGTAGCCATGGCGGCAGAGACATCATCCGGCAAGCGCCTGGCGTTTTCGAACTCTTCGCTGCGCGCAGCAAAGACTTTGGACAGGTGCTGTGCGCTCCGTACTAAAGTGTCGCTCATAAACCCCNCGTTTAAGTTCAGTGTGACAAGAAATAGCCGCTCAACTGATAGCCCATGAGCATAAAGCCTGCGGTCATAATGACTACGTTGGCAGCAACCGCTTGAGTCGCGAAATGACCACTGCGGCGCCACACAATAAGCCCTACAACCATGGCCAGCAACGCGCAAAACTGACCTATTTCGACGCCTAANTTGAAGGCCAATAGATTGCCAATCAAGCTGTCCTCGTCTAAAGCCAGTTCCTGCAGTTTGGTGGCTAATCCAAAGCCATGCACTAGACCAAACGTCAGCACCATCGGCCGTGGGGCAATGGTGATTCCCAGCCGTCGACAACCGCCAAGATTGTCGAAAGCCTTATAGACCACAGAAAAGCCAATCAGTGCGTCTACCAGAAAGGCGTTTGCCGTGATGTTGAGCCACACCCCTAGAATCAGGGTTAGGCTGTGGCCCAGAGCAAATAGTGTTACGTAAATCGCGACATCGCGCAGTCGAGACACGAAAAAAATCACACCGGCGAGGAATAACAGATGGTCGTACCCAGTGACCATATGTTTTGCGCCGAGGTAAAAGTACGGCCAAAACTGTAACCCTTGCTGGTTTTGCAAAAATGCGGCATCGCCCTCTGCAACNCCATGAGCATGCACTGTTGCTGCAACCAGCAATGCGGCAACGGCTGTAGCTATGGCCAGTAGCGTTGGCGGTAACGATTGGCTACGAGACATCAACACTGAGCGGTTGATTAAACTCCACCAGATTGCCGCTAGGGTCGTGGACNAATATCTGCCGACACACTCCCGGGATTTCACCGACGNTGCGCGGCTCGATGTGNTGTCTACGTAGCCGTTCAAGCAGTGCATCAGCGTCGCTNATTAAAAAAGCGTAGTGTTGCTCTGGCAACGGTTCACCNCTGGCTTTGCCCAGCAAATGCACCTGCTGATCACCGGTCTGGAGCCACGCACCGTTAAAGCCTAAATCCGGTCTCGGCAGTTTTTCCAAACCAAGAATGTCACAGTAAAACTGTTCAGCTTCGTCAACATTGTNAACGTTAATTGAAACGTGATGAATGCCTAAAGTGTGCATAGTAAAGAGCGGCACCGGTTGCTCAGACAGCCGCAGCCGCCAGAGCAACCGAACCTGTTAGCCCTGCAGACTCGCGAAAGTTTTACCTTCGGCTACTAAACGCTCCAGTAGCGGTGCAGGCTCCCAGTTNGGGCCGCCGTACTCCTCACCAAAGCGCTTGATGTCGGCCAAGATATTGTCGAGACCCTGCTGATCTGCCCAGAACATCGGGCCACCGGTTACTTCTGGGAAGCCGTAACCGTTAATGTACACAATGTCTATGTCGCAAGGCCGGATCGCAATACCATCTTCGAGAATTCGTGCACCCTCGTTGATCATCGGGTACAAGCAACGCTTGAGCACTTCATCGTCATCAATTGCGCGACGACTAATACCAAGTTCTGCAGAGGTTTCCTCAACAATAGCCACAACCTCTGGGTCCGGTTGACCAGCACGGCTGCCTTCCGGGTAGATGTAAAAGCCACGACTGGTTTTTTGACCGTATCGGTCCATTTCGCAAAGCTTGTCAGCTACGCGCGCGGTAATAGGCACATCCTCGGGCTTCATGCCGCCCAGTTTGCGCGCACGCCAGCCTAAATCCAAACCAACCAGGTCGTTCATCTGGAAGGGCCCCATGGGCATACCGAACTGCAGTAATGCGTTGTCTACCTGGTAAGGCGTGGCGCCTTGCAAAATGATCTCACCGGCCTGGCGGGTGTAGCCGGCTAGCATGCGATTGCCAATAAATCCTGGCGCATTGCCAGACAACACTGCGATTTTGTTTAGCGTACGGCCAATTTTCATTGAAGTGGCAATGGTCTCTTTGCTGCTGTTAGCACCACGCACGACCTCTAACAAACGCATAACATTCGCGGGGCTAAAAAAGTGCAGGCCAATGACGGATTCAGGCCGGCCTGTGGCTTGCGCCATCTTGTCGATGTCTAACCCTGAGGTATTACTCGCCAGAATGGCGCCAGGTTTAGCGACCGCGTCCATTTTGCCGAAGGTTTCTACCTTGACGTCGATATTTTCGTAGATGGCTTCGATGATCACATCGACGTCAGAAATATCGGCATAGTCTGTGGTGCCTCGAATCAGCGACATGCGCTTATCGACTTCCTCCGCGCTCATGCGACCGCGCTGAACTTGGATGTCGTAGTTTTTCTTGATGACGCCCAAGCCGCGATCGAGCGCTTCCTGGTTCATTTCCACCGAGATGACGGGAATTCCAACATTGAGAAAGGACATGGCGATGCCGCCGCCCATGGTGCCGCAGCCAATGACGGCTGCGCTGGCGATATCTAGGGTCGCTGTATCCTTAGGTACATCAGGGATTTTGGCCACTTCGCGTTCTGAGAAGAACATATGAATCAGTGACTCGCGCTGGGGGTGACTTAGACACTTGGCGAAACATTCTTGTTCAACTGCAAGACCCGCATCGAAATCGCCGAGGTTCACTGCGGCCTCGACACACTGCACGATCATTTCTGGGGCGAAGCGCTTACGCATTTTGCGAGCCGCATTTTTCCGCGCGTGGTCAAAAATCTCGGCATTGTCACGTGCTTGTCTGACGATCTCTTCCTCATCGCGAATGCGGCGAATCGGACTGCCTTTGGCGATAAGGTCGGCGGCAAAGGCAAAGCCTGCTTCGACAATATCCCCTTCCGCGAGCTGATCGGCAAT
>NHET02000085.1 GCA_002170355.2 Gammaproteobacteria bacterium TMED92 | reverse complement strand
AGTCTTCACCTGATGACCCGCAGAGACAAGAACCTGAGTAATATCCTCGGGAATGCTTAATTCCGGCGGCGCGATCAAATGCAGCGTGATGCGGTGATACAGGCACAACAACTTACACAAAGAATGCACCGCTCGGCCGTACCTGAGATCGCCAATCAATGCGATCGACATACCATCCAGATCACGGGCTTGAGCGGCCATCTCTGTGCGCATCGTATACAGATCTAGCAGCGCTTGAGACGGGTGCTCATTAGGTCCGTCACCGCCGTTGATCACCGGCACCCGACTCGCCTCCGCAAATTCAGCAACACTGCCAGATTCAGGGTGGCGCATAACGATAATGTCACTGTAACCGGACAGCACCCTGGCGGTATCGTACAGCGACTCACCCTTGGCAAGAGACGAGGCCTTCACTTCGCTGGTTTCGCGGACCTCGCCCCCAAGTAAATTGAAGGCTGAGCCAAAAGACACTCGGGTTCGGGTGCTGGGTTCGAAAAACATGTTAGACAATATGGCGCCCTGCAGAACACGCGTGATGCGTTGGCGATTTGCGTACGGTCGCATGCGATCTGCGACGGCAAAAACACGATCTGCGGCCTCTCGGTTAAATTGATCAACAGAGATAATATGGTTACCAACAAAGTCCAATACGCAGGCTCCACTACAACTGCGTCGATGATACTATGATATGGGCTTTCAGGTTTATGCCATTAGCGAGGCGAATGATGACTCTGTTGGCCGTTAAGGTAAGTGGTCTCGTTACGAGGACTCTTTTTTTGCCCAGCAAAACGTTGTTTAGGTCGTATAAGAGAAAAAGACCATGAGCGAATCCAGTTCTGTAGATCAATCCCATAACGATGCGCNGGGGTTTGCTGAGTTGTCATCGGCAAATANTGATCCGCTGGCATTGTCGCAGCAGCCTGTTGTGACACTGCCATTCGCCTTTGCACGCCGTTTTGGTGTAGTGCTGACCGGCAATAAAACAGCATCAGGCAGTCTCGAGGCGTTGGCAAAAGAGCCCTTNCCNCTGAGTGTAATNGCTGAAGTAAGGCGAGTCGCTCATCAACCAGTAAAGGTGCGGATNGCCCAGCAAGCCGAGTTTGATGAGTCGCTGTCGAACGTGTACTCGCGGGATGCCAGTCAAGCTCGGCAAATGGTCGAGGATATGGGCGACGAAATGGATCTTGCGAGCTTGGCAGAGGCGCTACCAACTACCGAAGATCTGCTTGATCAACAGGATGATGCGCCAATTGTACGACTCATCAACGCGCTATTNTCCGAAGCCATACGCGAGGGGGCGTCAGACGTGCACGTGGAAACGTTTGAGCAAGACCTATTGGTACGGTTTCGAGTTGATGGCGTACTACGCGAAGTTGTGCGACCGAAGCGACAGTTGGCGCCGCTACTGGTTTCGCGCATTAAGGTCATGGCCAAACTGGACATTGCGGAAAAACGAGTGCCGCAAGATGGCCGTATCTCTCTGCGTATCGGCGGCAGAGAGGTGGACGTACGTGTTAGTACTATGCCCTCTAGCGCCGGCGAGCGCGTGGTCATGCGGCTGTTGGACAAGCAAGCTGGGCGTTTGCAACTCGAGCGCCTCGGCCTGCAACNTCATACCTTGCAACAACTGCAGGGTATCGTTCACAAGCCGCATGGCATCTTTCTGGTCACTGGCCCGACAGGTTCGGGTAAAACGACAACGTTATATGGTTCTTTAGCAGAGCTAAAAAGCGATGTCATAAACATTCTGACGGTTGAGGATCCGATTGAGTACAGTTTGCCGGGTATTGGCCAAACCCAGGTGAATAACAAGGCGGATATGACATTTGCCAGAGGATTGCGGGCGATTCTGCGACAGGATCCTGATGTGGTAATGGTTGGAGAAATCCGCGATTTAGAGACTGCTGAGATAGCAGTGCAGGCCAGCCTTACCGGCCATCTAGTTATGTCTACCTTGCACACGAATACGGCAGTTGGCGCGGTCACTCGATTGATGGATATGGGGGTGGAACCGTTCCTCTTGAGTTCTAGTCTTGTTGGGGTNCTGGCNCAGCGTTTGGTTCGCACACTATGNCCGAATTGTCGGGAGTCGCGACCGGCGACGACCCCAGAGTTGGAGTTCTTGCAAGAGCGAAAAGCAGTGGTGTTCTCAGCGTCCGGTTGCGAGTCGTGTTCGCATACTGGTTACCGCGGAAGGACTGGAATTTACGAAATGCTCGAAGTAGACGATACCGTTAGGCAACTGATACATGATCGTGCCAGCGAGCAAGAGCTTTCACGCTATATACGCCAACACTCGCCAAGCATTCGCGCCGACGGCAAGAGTAAAATACTTGCAGGCGTGACTACCGTTAACGAAGTTATGCGAGTGAGCTTGGGCGACTGAGTAATCGCGCTGTAACCGCATTATCGAGTTTGCAAATGGCAGCCTTTGAATACACAGCACTAAATCCTCAAGGCCGACAACAACACGGTGTGTTAGAGGCGGATAGCNCGCGTCATGCGCGACAACTACTGCGAGATCAGGACCTGATCCCGACACAAGTTGAGAGTTCTAGTGGCACCCAGACTTCTGCTGCTNGAGGCCTGACTTTCAGCACTGGTTTGTCCTCATTTGATCGGGTGTTATTTATCCGGCAACTGGCAACCTTAGTGGGTTCCAGCATGCCCATAGAAGAGGCTCTAAAGGCAGTTGCCGAGCAAACTGAAAAACAACGCGTGGCCACATTGATCATGGCTGTGCGCAGCAAAGTTCTAGAAGGCTACACGTTGGCAGCGAGCTTGCGAGAGCATCCGAAGAGTTTCAATACNTTGTTCTGTTCTACCGTTGCGGCCGGAGAGCAATCTGGTTACTTGAGCAAGGTGTTGGAAAATCTCGCGGACTACATAGAGCGTCAATATGAGGCGACCAGTAGCGTGAAAGGCGCACTGTTTTATCCAATAGCGGTGTTGGTGTTAGCGTTCTTTATCGTTGGTGCGCTGATGGTTTATGTAGTCCCGGATATGGTTAATGTAATTATCGATTCCGGGCAGCAGTTGCCCTGGTTCACCTTGGTGTTAATTGATTTGTCGGACTTTCTGGCGCAGTTTTGGTGGCTGTTGTTGAGTGCTACCGCGGCCCTGGTCATGTTTATACGCTGGCTGCTCAGTCGTCCTCAACCGAGATTACGCTGGGANAAGTTTAAGTTTAGGTTACCACTTATTGCGCGCGTGACTCGCAACTCGAACGCTGCCAGTTTCACCAACACGTTGTCTATACTGACTCGCTCGGGCGTGCCTCTGGTCGAGGCAATGGCAATTGCTGGTGATGTGGTCAGTAACACCTGGTTGCAAAAAGGGCTGGTTCAAGCGACGCAAACGGTGAGTGAAGGGGTTGCCTTGAAAACCAGCCTCGAGGACGTCGGCCAATTCCCACCNATGATGTTGCATATGATTGCCGCNGGTGAGCAAAGTGGGGAACTGGACGAAATGCTAAGTCGAGTAGCACTGTTTCAGCAAAAGGAAGTGGAGCGGATTTTAGGTGCGGTACTCAAGCTCATTGAGCCTGCCATGTTGTTAATAATGGGTGGTATCGTTCTATTTATAGTGATGGCGGTTATGCTGCCTATGTTAAGTATGAACCAAATGGTTTAAGTCGGCGGAGAGCTCAATAAATGTCTAGTAAATCCACACACACGAGTCGCAACGCTGGTTTCACGCTTATAGAAATACTTGTTGTTATTGTCATTTTAGGGATCCTCGGAGCAGTGGTTGTACCGCAGTTGCTGTCAAGGCCAGACACTGCTCGGGTTCAGGCCGCGCAGACGGATCTGCGGACGCTTTCAGCGGCGCTTGATGTTTACCGTTTGGATAATTTTAACTATCCGTCCTCAGAGCAGGGTCTTGACGCTCTGGTCACGAGACCAGCCGGGTTCCCAGAACCGAAAAACTGGAACCCTGATGGCTACATCAAGAAGTTGCCGACGGATCCTTGGGGATCTCCTTATATTTATGAAAGATTTGATAACCAGATCAGTTTGTATAGTCTCGGCGCTGATGGCGCCGAGGGAGGAGAGGGCACTGCTGCTGACATACGTTTGCGAGATCTTTAACGCAGCCTCTGAGTTTATTGAGCGATGAAATCGCGGCAAGATGCGCAACGCAGCCAAGGCTTCACCCTAATTGAATTGCTTGTGGTTGTTGCCATTGTTGCTGTGCTAGCCGGATTAGTCAGCACTTCGTTTATTGGTAGTGGCCAGAATCAGGCTCTAGAAGGATTTGCCCATAGAATGGCACAACGCATCGAGTTAGCACGTGACCGTGCGTTGCAACGGAACAAAGAATGGGGGCTGTATGTCAACGATAGCCGCTATGAATTCGCAGAATTTAATCCAGTGACGCAGACCTGGGAGCCTTATTCGCAACGTCCTTTCAATGCTGAGGCGTATGCGAGCAAGGTACAAATGAAAGCCCAAGTGGAGGAGTATGCGGGTCAGATTGGCAGCGAAGAGGAGTCCCTACCTGACATTATCTTTTTCTCTAGTGGCGAGGTCACTCCGTTTGCGCTAACTATTCAGCCCACAACTAACATTTCAAGGATGTGGCTGCTCGAAAGTGATGGTTTCACCCGCGTACGCGCCAAACTAACGGAGTCCTAGCACATGCGCGGCTTCACTTTGATAGAAATGCTTCTTGCCGTCGTAATTGTGGGCGTTGTAGGCACTACTGTAGCGACAGCAACCGGTGGCGTGGCGAACCAGATGTATGCGCTTGAACGTCGCACCATTGCAAATTGGGTCGCCGCGAATGAATTGACGCGGATTCGTCTGGAACAACAGCAGCAAATCGGTAAGCCAATAGCCGAGAGTAGAAAAACCAATCGCATCTACATGGCGAACCGCCAATGGTTGCTCGAGCAAAAGATATCAAATACTGATACACCGTGGCTGCATCGAGTCGAGATCGATGTCTACGAGCTGCAGGACGGAGCAAAAGTCGGACCGTTTGAGCATATGACGGCTTTCATCGGTCGCCACTGAAGAGGTGGTCGTGCGAAGACATTCACTCGGTTTTACGCTGGTTGAAATCTTAGTTGCCCTGTTAGTTTTTTCAGTGGTTGGCTTACTCAGCGCTCGCCTGTTGTCGCAGAGCATCGACAACCAAAATAACTTGCAAGATCGTGGACAACGGCTGGCACAAGTACATCGTGCGATGCGAGTGCTGCAAAGAGATGTCCTACAAATGACCGCGCGCAAAATTCGAGATTCACAGGGCAACGAACTGCCGGCTCTGGTCATTAGCGATCGGGGTGTTATTGAGTTTTCGCGGGTAGGTTGGCGTAATCCCCTTCGGCAACCCAGATCAGAAGCGCAACGGGTAGGGTATCTTTGGCAAGATGAAAAACTCATACGCGGTTATTGGCTTACGCTAGATCGCAGTTACGATGCGGAGCCTGCCTATCAAACGCTGCTTGATGGTATCGAAACAATAGAGTTTTTAGCAGTAGATCAGTTCGGTAACGAACATCGGTTTTGGCCGCTGGATGCGGATTCGGCACCGTTGTCAGGGACTACCGAAACACCGTATCTGGCAGCAATATTGTTCCGCGCAGAAATATCGCCCTACGGCATGATTGAGCGCATATGGCGCGTGCCGAATGTCTAAGGCGCATTCACAAAGAGTGTCCAGCGAGCAGCGAGGCATAGCACTGATTAGTGTACTGCTTGTGGTTGCCGTGTTGGTTGCTATCACTACGCGGTTGCTTGAAGACCACAATCTCGTGGTACACCACCACCGTGCCACGTTCGAGCAGAATCAAGCACTGCAGTACGCTTATGGAGCGGAGACGTTGGCGCGGCAAGTGTTATTTCAGGACTATGCCAATACGGATCCGAAAATCGATCACTTAGCTGAGCCATGGGCGAAACAACTGGCGCCCTTCGAACTAGACGATATTGGGTATATGGAAACGCAACTTCGCGACTTGAACGGCTGTTTTAANCTAAATGCCTTTGCGTCCAACNACGAGGTGATATTGAAGCGAGCACTCAAGCGCCTGAAAAGGATGCTCAGAGAATTGCAGATAGATGAAAGTTTGGCTGACAACGTTCGAGATTGGATCGACGCAGACNGCAAGGTTCAAGGATTTGGCGCCGAGGATAATAACTACCTGGGTAAGATGCCTGCTTATCGAGCCGCTAACCGAGGAATGGCGCATGTCTCAGANCTTTATCTGTTGGATATTGCCNATCCAGACCAAGTCAAAAAACTACTACCTTTTGTTTGTTTACTGCCNTATGCAGATAACAAGATAAACGTTAATACCGCGAATACGCTAACGCTTGCCACNATGGATGACGGTATTGGTGTTGGTAACGCTGAAGCGATTACNATGAATGAGCGGGCCTANAACAGTGTTAGTGATTTTGTAAAAGATCATCCGGAGTTTTCAGCAGTAGCAGATGATCTTTCAGTGACCAGTGAGCACTTTGCTCTGCATGTACAAGCGGTTGTGGGAGAGGGGGCTGTAAGCATGTACTCTCACTTAGTTCGCAGCGAGGCTGACGGTAGAGTCACTGTGTTGCAAAGAGACTTTGCTAAACTGTTTCGCTCATCCTTACAAATCGACGCCTCAACGGAAGCCGAGTAATGACAACGCTGCTGATCAGAATTTCCGGTAACGCTTTTGACGAGCCGGGTTTAGTGCAGAAAGACACGGTTGGTCGATCCACCACCGACTATGAGTTGCAGTGGGTTGTCGGTCGTGGCGAGACCGTAATTGCTGCGGGCGAGGCCACGGGGTTGACTCTGCGTGCACAATTGCAGTCACTTGAGGTCGAGGTCCTAGAGCGCGCGACTACCGTTTTAGTGATACCCACCGAGCAGGTGCTCTTACTGTCCTGTCAGGTACCGGGGCGCAATAGCGGGCAAATACGTCAGGCCTTACCCTACGCTTTAGAGGAGTATCTTGCGTCCGATATTGAAGACATGCACATCGCGGCAGATTCAATAAAGCCAGGGCAACCGATTCACAGTGCTCTTATAGCGCACGACCAAATTAAGGTATGGCGAGCTTGGTTAACGAATTGTCAGATTGTCGCTGACGCGATAATTAGTGAGGCTCAGCTGGGAACAATTACAGATGCTTGCACGGTTTTCTTAGCCGCTGAGCAAGCAACGGCAATACATGAGCAGAGCAGTGCTACCGTAGAACGTGAAGAAGTTGTGGGCGTTTTAGAGAATCTTGCGATAAATCGGTTAGTAACCGTGGGTGAGACGTTATCCAAAATAGAAAGCAGTCAGTTAGATGCAGCAATAGCGGTAGAGCATCACGCAAATGTTCCAGCGTTTCTATTTCAACAATACGCGATATACAAACCAATCAATTTATTGCAGGGACCCTATGCAGTAGAAAACAGAAAAACCGGCACTAGAAAAGATCTGACCACGCTGGCAAAGCTCGCAGCAATTTGGTGCCTGATTTACGTCGCAGGACTAGGAGCGCAAGGAATGTGGTCGGCCTCGCAAGCAGACAGGTTGGCCACAGACAATCGAGACCAGTATGTGGAGTTATTCCCACAAGATTCCGTGCCAATCACCACAGCACAACTTAGAAGGCGGCTCGAAGGTAAATTAAGAGTTCAAGGTCAGCCACTGGCTGCAGGCTCTATTGGATTTGTGCAGCTTTTAGGCGACAGCGCGTCAGCATTTGGAACTACAGGTAAAGTTGAATCTTTGTCATACCTCCAAGACAAAGAAGAAATGACGGTTGAACTGGAGCTTAAGGGCTATGAGCAAGTAGATCAGATTCAGGCGCAACTAAAAAAGCGTGGGATAGAAATAGAAGTTGTAAGTGCTGGATCAATAGACGGCGGCATTAGCGCGCGACTAAGAGCGAATTACGCAAAATGAGTATTGTTAAGAGCGCGAAAGACCAGTTGCAAACCGGCAGTATAGGCCAGTGGTATTTAGCTAAGTCAGCAACTGATCGATTGATAATCAAGATCGTCAGTGGACTCATAGTAGCGGCCTTATTTTACTCGGTTGTATGGAAACCAGTCAGCGATTTCAACGTTGAACAGCAAGCACGCTACGCTATGGAACTCTCACTTTCTGAGTGGATCGCACTGAACCAAAGCGCCTTGAGGCGAACGACAAGCCTGCCAGTCGGCGGCAATACCGCGCCGCCACTGTTACCAAGCATCACAACTGCTGCAAATAAGACCCAGCTAAAACTTGATCGACTGCAGCCGGATTCTGATGGTGGCGTGAACGTCACCTTGCAGGAGCAACGTTTTGATCAAGTGCTTAACTGGCTGTCACTGCTTGAAGATAAGCAGAGGCTTAAGGTAGAAAGGCTCTCCATTGATAGAGGAGACAGGAACGGGAACGTTAGTGGGCAGGTGAAACTGACTAGGTCAGAACAGTGATGCCTAGTTAATGTTTTACGTCCGTCAAAATTATGCTATCGGACTACTTGCCATGCTCGTTCATGAAAATAATAAATCGCGAATTTTAAGAAAAACTCAATGCCACCAATAAGCATTGCTGTGTCGACTTCGCCAGTGATAACAAAAGCGATGCAAGCTGTGGTGAGCGTTGCTGCTATTCTTCAGGTAAGTGCTTTTGCGAGGCTGCGAGTTTTTGAATTCGGATGTCTGACCGAGTTTAGGACACTCACAGGCGACTAGCGCTTTTTTTAACAGCATCAACGAGATTTTCAGCCGCTTCAGAAATACTAAGCTCGCCTGTTTTCAAAATCAGTTCGGGATTCTCTGGTGCCTCATAAGCGCTATCTATTCCCGTAAAGTTGGGCAATTCGCCGCGTCTAGCCTTTTTATACAGTCCTTTTGGATCTCTGGATTCGGCAACATCTAAAGAAACATCTATGAATACCTCCATAAAGTCGCCTCGGTCGAAAAGACCTCTGGCCATATCCCTTTCAGCCCTGAATGGAGAAATAAAGGAGATCAAAACAATCAAACCAGCATCCAAGAATAGTTTGGCTACTTCCGCTGTGCGTCTAATATTTTCGACTCGGTCGGCTGCGGTAAAACCAAGATCCTTGGTTAGGCCATGCCTGACATTGTCCCCATCGAGAATGTAGGTGCGGAATCCCTGGCCGTGCAATATTGTTTCTGCTGCATTCGCAATCGTCGACTTGCCCGACCCAGATAAACCAGTGAGCCAAATGACCTTACCTTTGTGGCCTGCCAATTTTTCTCGAGAGTCCCTATCTATCGACAGGTTCTCTTTGTGAATATTAGAGGCACGTCTGAGCTGATAGCAAATCATTCCCGCAGCTACGGTGGCGTTGGAATAGCGATCTACAAGCACGAAAGCCCCCAGGCCCGGGCACTCGTCGTAAGGCTCGAATGGAATTTTTTTGTCGAGGTGAATCTGTACCCTGGCAATTTCGTTAAGCTCTAGGCTCTTTCCTGAGAAATGATCTAACGAATTAACATCGTACTTATGTTTTATTTCGGAAATAGTGGCATTAGCGGCGTTTGAAGCCAGTTGAAAGTGGTAACTCCTTCCCACAAAGCCCTCGTTAGTATCCATCCAAACCAGCTCGGCTTCAAATTGATCGGAAACTCGGCAAGGCTGCGCTGAGGACGAGATCAAATCACCTCTTGACAGGTCAATCTCTCGGTCGAGGGTTAAGGTTACAGCTTGGTCGGTAAGCGCTTTATCGAGTTTGTCTTCAAACAGCACAATTTCGGCTATTTTTGCTGTCTGACCTGACGGTAGTGCAATAACTTCATCGCCTCGCTCAATCTCGCCGGCAATCACGGTGCCAGAGAATCCTCGAAAGTCCGATGTTGGTCTGTTGACCCATTGAACAGGAAAACGAAAGGGGTGATCGTGCAAACTTTGCCGTACCTCAACGGTCTCGAGGAAGCCCAATAGAGTCGGTCCTTGATACCAGGTGATATTGCGCGATCGTTCGATTACGTTATCTCCCTTTAGCGCCGAGACAGGAATAGTGGTAACGGATTTAAACCGCAGCTGTGATTGCGGCGGCTTATAGGCAGCACAGATTTCGTCAAATACCTGCTTTGAATAATCGACCAAGTCCATCTTATTTACTGCCAGAACCACGTGCTGTATCCCAAGCAGTGATGCAATAAAGGAGTGACGTCTGGTCTGGGTCAATATTCCCTGGCTAGCATCAACTAAGATAATCGCNACATCCGCAGTTGATGCGCCGGTNACCATATTCCGCGTGTATTGCTCGTGTCCCGGCGTGTCNGCAACTATGAACTTACGCCTATCGGTATTGAAAAAGCGGTANGCGACGTCGATTGTGATCCCTTGCTCCCGCTCAGCGGCAAGACCNTCNACGAGCAGCGCAAAATCGATATCTCCGCCCTGTGTGCCNACCTTTTTNGAATCACTTTGNAGAGAGGTTATTTGATCTTCAAAAATAAGCTGGGCTTCAAAAAGCATACGTCCAATGAGTGTGCTTTTGCCGTCATCAACAGATCCGCAAGTAATAAATCTTAATAGATCCAGTTGAGCTTGGTTNTCGATNTAAGCGTCTNCCCGCGNTTGNANNTCTTCANNGGNAGCNTTNGTCTCGGAAAGGTGAGAGTTTTTCATTAGAAATAACCCTCCTGTTTCTTTTTCTCCATGGAGGAGCCACTGTCACTGTCGATAGCTCGGCCCTCGCGCTCGCTCGTTCGACTTTGTAGTAGCTCCAACACTATTTGCGAAAGATTATTAGCAGTCGATTCAACTGCTCCAGTTAGCGGATAGCAGCCCAAAGTTCGAAAGCGAACCATGTTTGTTTCAATGGCCTCATCAGGTAGCAACTGCATTCTGTCGTCGTCAACCATGATAAGCATGCCGTTTCGGCGCACAACTGGACGCTCGGCTGCATAGTACAATGGAACAATTGGAATGTTCTCACGATAGATGTACTGCCAGATATCAAGCTCAGTCCAATTGGATAGAGGGAAAACCCGAACACTTTCGTCCTCGTTCTTTCGGCAGTTAAAAATGTTCCAAATTTCCGGACGCTGGTTTTTAGGATCCCAGCGATGGCTTTTGCTTCTGAAGGAAAAAATTCGCTCTTTAGCGCGACTTTTTTCTTCATCGCGCCTAGCACCACCAAAGGCCACATCAAATTTGTGCGCATCCAGAGCCTGTTTTAGACCTTGGGTCTTCATTATATCCGTGTGCAGGGCGCTTCCATGGTCGAAAGGATTAATGTTTTTCTCAACACCCTCCGGATTTATATGCACGATCAGATCCATTCCAGACTCTTCGGCCATCATGTCGCGGAATTCATACATGGCCTTAAATTTCCATCGAGTATCTACGTGCAGAAGCGGGAAGGGCGGTGGACTAGGATGAAAGGCTTTTCGAGCAAGATGCAGCATCACGGAAGAGTCCTTACCCACTGAATAAAGCATTACGGGATTATCCGCATGAGCCATCACTTCGCGAATAATATGGATACTCTCAGCTTCTAATCGATCGAGATGAGTAAGACCGCCAGAATTTCTGGGCGCTACATTACGTATCGGCATGTCGGAGCTATGCATTTTTTTCAAAGGTTCCGAAAAATGTAAGGTTGTGATGTAAATTCGTGGTTAAGCCTCAGTTTTCGCACTGAAATTTGTCTTCTGTTTGCACATTTCGACCCAGTGACCGGAGGGAAATATTGCGCACAGAGATTCGGGGCAGAGTTGCTGAAGAGCCCAGTTGTTTGTTTCCGCGCTGTCGCGTTGCGCAAGCATGCTCTTCTTTGCAACGCGGCCATACTATACAACTAAGACATAGTCGGGTAGGACCAGCTCGGCTGCGCTTACGCCAGAAGTATCATTAGCCAACCCCTGAGGCTCGACATCAACTTCATGTAGGCTGGCAAAATAAACTTTTCGTCTTTTACGCCGAGCATCGGATACGACAGAGGAAAACACTATGTGGGCGCCTAAACGACCATGCTCGTCCCACTGGTCATAGCTGGCATTCGATGATTGTAAACTGATAAGGCTATCTAAAAACCGCACAACATACCGCTTTCCGGGTCGAATCCCTTTGCTTTCAGAGATTTCATTCGCTTCGCGTGTTGTATCCCATACGAAAGAGGGCGACTGCCCCGTAGATTTTATAAGAGGCGCGCTGCTCGGTTCACCTTAATTTTTCTGTCGCAATCTTGAATTATTTTTTTATAGAACCCAGAAAAGTATATGCTGCAAACGCCGCAGCATTAAATTTTACGTGCTACTTTGCGCGACACGGCGAGCAGACCAGTATCAGTGCTAGAAAAGACGTCGGAGTCATGCTTCGAACCCCCTGAAAGCTCTGCGAGGATCACAGCAAAGGTCGAATAAAGAACGGCACGTATGGCACTTATGGGTGCCGCGTTGCCACAAACTTTTTTGATGTCATAAAATCGGCGGCTACTGTATTTTCGGAGCATCCGATGGAGGAATCATCGTGCGGCTGGAACCAAAAGTGGCGATCGAAGACATCGCATTAGACCATGGTATGACCGTGCTTCATACTTTTGGAGCTGTTCCCATGGGCGTTCTAATGCCTCATCTTAGAGAGGAAACTATTTCGAAAATACTAACGATGCGGGATGACCCAAGAGTCGGCAGTGTCGTACTCGACGTCAACTATTATGATAAGACTCCAAGGTAGGAGCATATGTCCCACCAGCGAGGTCAGAAAACAATCAATTAAGAGGGCCGCATATTATTTAACATAATATATATTATGCGAGTATTCAGGCCTTGGTCCTTCAGCAGGCTATTTAAGAGTTAACTCCCATGCCAGAGGAACCATACATGGTGTCTGTCGCCTGACATTGCGCCGGCTCGGACCTTTTCTTTTGAATTGATATGACGCAATCATCGCTGAGTGCCTATGCGCTTGCGAGATCTGAAAAGCTTCCTATTACGATAGACTCACTATAATGTAGAGTGACTGCGTTAGTTACATTGATATCTAAATCTAAAGTACTATTAAGCGGAAACACTTGTTCAGCCTC
>NHET02000012.1 GCA_002170355.2 Gammaproteobacteria bacterium TMED92 | reverse complement strand
GAGACACCACGTCACCGTCAGATGTGGGCAGATCTCTTAACTCCTGACCCCCGCGCTGCCACAAGAAGCCAGGCTGAGTCACCACTGATACGCTGCGTTCCTTTAGCAGCGGCAACACCTGGTCATGCACTATAGCGCCATGCTCGATGCGATCCTTGGAATCTGGTTCTACCTCAGCCAAGGCTGACAGCGCNAANAATAGCTCCACATGAGTCACACAATGAAAAGCCAGCGATCGCCCACTGGCNCGCGCGCGATGTAACCGCGCGACCAAATCAGACAAGGTCGGCAAGGCGTCTTCATCTAGGATTACTTTCAATGGACCCGCAGGCAAGCTGTCGTCGCCCATAAGCAGTACGTTTTGTTGCAGCATTCCATCGCGTTGCCACTGTGCAAACTGCTTTTGCGTTTGCAGACTATTGGTTGCCGAGGTGTCGGTAAATCCTGTGATCCCGAATCTCGACAATTGTTGTGACAACTCGCGCACGTCTGTACTGATGTCCGACGCCAACCGCTGCCGCAACCAACCATCGAGNCGAAATAACCGACCGGTGACCTTACCGTGAGTATCGACTTCGACCCCATCTAGGCCAGCATATTCATGCAGTTCAAGCTGTTCCACGGCAACGCTGTTAAGCATCCACACCTTGCCACTGCGATGCTGAATACGCACTGGACGATCATCTATCAATTGGTCCAAGCCGCTGCAGAACAATTCTCCGGCAGTGGATTCGTGGTAATTGACACCGCGCAACCAACCGCTTCCTGGTTGGCTTCGAAGCAGTTGGCCCAGCGTCTTTGCATTCGTTACATGAGCGTCACCGCAGTTGATGGAGTTAGCCCACGCCGCTGAAGCGAGAAAATGCATGTGGTGGTCGTGCAATCCGGGCAATAAGCAACCTCCCCGCGCATCTACTACCTGCTCGCCAGGTCGTGGATGAATCTTCGGCTGGATCTCCGCGATCTTGGCGCCGAAACGCACGTCTGCGCGCTTGCCGTGCAGATCCGCATTAACGATCAGCATCGCAGTCTCGGTCGCTTCATCGGTGCTACGGCTTGGCCGTCGTGATGCTTTAGCCACTCAACACAAAAACGTGTCGCGCGAAATAGCGAAAAATCCACCAATCCAAATTGTTGGCGCTGGCGTAGCGATAAAATGACCAACGCTGCCAGGAGCCCTGTCAGCGGGTCTGCCACGGCATCTCCGGTAAATCCCAAGGACGAATCAGCACGCTCCAAAGCGCCTGCGGCTATCGCAACATCGTCGCCAAAACCAATCCAGTTACCAAACGGCAATGCGCGTCCGTACGCTGTTAGCGACAACCACAGCTTCTTCGGCCTACCCGCTACTGCCGCTAGTGCTTCAATACCAGCATGGTCCAACGCGAGCTCGCGCAACGCCCGCGGCCTAGATCCCTCAACAACAATATCTGCCCGCACTAGCAATTGTCGCAGCCTGGTAATGTCTGCCGGATTTGCGAAGTCAAAACGTTGGCTGGCTTTTCCCGACTGCAGCGCGGAGAACAGAATCGGACTGCCCTCCCTGGCGCCATCCGGCCGCTGCATCGATTCCACCTTAATAACTTCAAAACCGCAGCCGGACAGAATATGTGTGCACAGCGGTCCGGCCCATAACGCGGAGAGATCTACCACTAAAGGTCGTGCCTCTCCTGCGGTAGCAGCACGACTGAACTCATCTTGGTAATTGCACCCCAAGGTTTCGTCTGGCGCTGCAACCGCAAGTCCCATTAGCCGCCCACGATCACGCAACTGTGCTGTTTGCCGCGTGGCAACCAGTGCCGCTAATTCGGACCAATCCGTTACCGGCTGCTGCTGCAACCATGCAGGTAGCAGTGACCAATCCTCAGGACGCGCTAGATTTACTGCCAAACGACCATCGGCGCAGGTCAACAAGCGACAGTATTTGTTTGCTGAGCATTCACCATCAGGGGCAATTTTTAGCTCGGCCGCACGCTCCCAGAGCAGGTCAGCGCCGTCCACACCAGCAAGCAATCCGGAATTAAATTCGCGCAGTCGGCGCAATATCACATCGGCACAGTCGTTTAGATTGCCGATAGGTATACTTGCCGAATCCAATAAGCTGTCTTGTATGAGCCTATCACCCAAAATACATTCCCCTGACGAACTGCGGCGTATCGCCAACTCTGCTTTGCTGATTGAAGAATACAATGCCGTACACGGGCACCACTACATTTTGATTGACGCAAGCTCAGTGCGCCAACCGCTGTTGCTGACGCAACTGCCAAACTGCCCGGTTATTGCTTTATGTAGCGACACCGTCAACAACTCCGAGGTGCTCGAGCGCAGCGATTTCGACTGCCTTGTATATCCGTCTCAGCTAGAGCAGTTGCTTGCAAACGTCAATGCGCACCCGCACGCGGCAACTGTGTTGTGTCAGTTATTGCGTCAGTCGCTCGACACCAGCATCGGCCAAGCGCTGGTCAATGAGTCTCTCGCTTACAGCCTGCTACAGTCCAGTTCAGGCTTTCGTCAATGGTTGCGGCAGCGACCAAGTCCTTCCGCTCAAGAAGATCATCTGCCTACCGTGGTAACAGCTAGAGAAGGCGACACCCTAGAGATCGTGCTGGACCGACCCCTACGCCACAACGCTTACAATGCCGCCATGCGTGACGAGTTATGGGCGGCCTTGCAACTTGCTGTCAGCGACGTCTCTATTGCGCAGACTATTCTGGCGGGCAATGGTCCGTCATTTTGCTCTGGTGGCGACCTTACAGAATTTGGTGCTGTGACCGACACCGCCATCGCACATATCGTGCGCACGACCCGGAGTCCGGGTCTGTTGCTAAGCCAAATTAGGTCAAGCGTTACCGTCGAGGTACATGGTGCATGCATCGGCGCGGGCGTCGAATTGCCTGCTTTTTGCCACCACATTCGCGCCCACAGCGACGCTTACTTCAAGCTGCCAGAAGTAGCATTTGGACTCATTCCTGGTGCCGGTGGGACGGTCAGCATTAGCCGACGGATAGGCCGCCAAGCAACGGCTGGCCTCGCGTTGCTGGGCAACGCGATCGACGCNGAACACGCACTACAGCTCGGCCTGATCGACGCCATTGTTTAAGCCTTNGCCGCCCCACCCAATTCACTGCGCACCACACGCCGTAACAACTTACCCGTTTCGTTGTAGGGCAGCTCTGGCCACACTTGTATAACCTCCGGTACCCGCGAACTTCGCAACCGCTCCTGCACAAACTCTTGCAACTCGGTCACCTCNATCTGCAAACCNGCTTTGGCAACCACNGCTGCCGCGACCGCTTCACCCCATTGCTCGCTGGCAATGCCCACAACAGCCGCATCTGCAATCGCTGGGTGCGTCAACAGCACATCCTCGATTTCTCCGGGGGACAGATTCTCGCCGCCGCGAACAATCACATCATCCGCGCGTCCCTCTAAAAATAGATAACCATCTGCGTCTAAGCTGCCTGCGTCTCGGGTGGGAAACCAGCCTTCGCTGTCCACTACCGATCCGCGTCCTTCATACTCGCCAGACACTTGCTCACCGCGGACATAAATCTCGCCCCGCTCTCCCGCAGGTACCGGCCGGCCTTCTTCATCACGAATTTCTATTTCTACGCCGGGTAATGGCTGCCCAACGGAGACAAGGCGTCGACGCTCTTCTGCCGCCGTCGCCCTAGCAGCTTGGCGATGCTCTTCTGGGCCGAGCACACAAATCGTAGAACTGGTTTCGGTTAACCCATAGGCGTTGGAAAAGTCCGTATTTGGAAACAACTGCATCGCTTTTTCGATAACGCTGAGCGGCATTTTTCCGCCGCCGTAGGAAAGGCTAGCAAGGTTCGGCATCTGCGCGTCAGCGGCGCCCTCTGCTTCGAGACACTCAACAATACGGGCCAACATCGTCGGCACCACAAACGCGGTACTGATGTTGTGTTGGCGTGCCAACGCAATCCATGCTTCTGCAGTAAAGTTGGGTAACTGCACCACATGCCGGCCGGAATAAACCGAACTCATAATCGCCGCGATACCGGCAATGTGATACGGCGGCACACAGACCAAAGCGGCATCGTTTTCAGCAGCGCCAGCAAACTCAACCGAACCCAAAATATAAGAAACTAAATGCTTGTGCCGCAGCACCGCTGCTTTCGGTTCGCCAGTGGTGCCACTGGTGAACAGTAGAACCGCAATGTCTTCTGGGTCCATGGCCCAAGACGCTTCTAGCGCCTCGCTATGCTGCGCATCATCGAGAAAAATCTGAGTGCTTGTAGCGTCTACCGCCGCGTTGGCGCCGAGTTCGCTTACACGCTCGGAGTCTGTTACCAAATAAGCCGGCGTAACCCGCGCCAATAGAGCTTGAATCTCTGCGTCAGTAAGTCGGTAATTCAATGGCACATAGGGTACCCCCGCCCAAGCGCTAGCGAACAGACTCAGCGGTGTACCGAGATTACTGACATCTAACTTGACTAAACGGCTTGCACCACTGGCTTGAATAGTAGCGGCACGCTTACCTGCCGCATCGAATAACTGTTGGTAGGTAAAGCTCGCACCGCTGCTACCATCAGTAAAGGCAAGCCGCTCAGGGAACGCCGCGCTGGCCATTTCCAGCAACATCATTACGTTCATGGGCAGCCCTAGTCAGTCTTTGGAAGCTTTTTTGTATCCTTCTGCAACAGCAGTGCGCCGTTTGCCGCAAGACTGCCATCACCGCTTTTTACGCACAGCACTTCCAGAGTTTCGGCTTCGTCGATATACCGTTTACCCATGGCCACGCCAACTGAATGATCTGGATGCACATCGCCGCTGGGAGTTACCGACTCCGCTGCATCAACCATGGCGACGCCGCCGCAGGTCATAGCGATCTCGGCTTCCGGTGCCATGACCACCATAATCTCGCCCTCACATACCACACTCTTTAATCGCGCACCCATTTTCAATGCAGCCACTTGATCCCCTCCTATCTGAGCAAATTAAAAAACCGATAGCGGATTCTAGGCACTCTAGCAACCGTTGACAAAGTGCCTGTGCCACGGGATCTTGCCTGATCCGCTTAAGCTAAAGGAGAGCATTGTGCGTATTTCCATTTCAATCGGTTCCGCGTACTACAACGGCGAAGAATGGGACCAACTGGTCGAATACACCCAGGCCGCAGATCGCATGGGTGTGCACGAGGCATGGTCCGCAGAAGCATGGGGTATGGACGCTATCGTCCCGCTGGCCTACCTAGCGGCAAAGACTGACAACATTCGGCTGGGTACGGGCATTATGCAAATCAGTTCGCGCGTGCCATCAATGATCGCAATGACCGCTCAAAGTCTGGACACCGTGTCTAATGGCCGCTTTAACCTGGGTCTTGGAGTCAGCGGGCCGCAGGTCGTGGAAGGCTTACACGGCGCTAAATTTGCCAAACCGCTATCGCGACTGCGCGAATGTGTGGACATCTTGCGCATGGGTTTAGCCGGGGAAAAACTGCAATATGACGGCGAGCACTACATGTTGCCCCGGCCTGGCGGCGAGGGTAAACCTATTCGCCTGTCCCAGCCGCCGCGACCCAATCTGCCTATATATTTGGCAACACTGGGTCCCAAGTCCCTGCAAATGACCGGGGAGGTTGCAGACGGCTGGCTCGGCACCTGCTTTATGCCTGAGGCAGGCCATGTGTTTTTGGATGACCTAGCGACCGGCGCCAACAGCGCCGGCCGCAGCTTGCAGGACATCGACATTCAAACCGGTGGTTATTTCGAGATCAGCGATGACGTCGAACGCTTGGTGGCGGAACGTAAACCAGCCATGGCCTTTACGCTTGGCGCCATGGGATCGGCTAAAACAAATTTCTATAACGACGCGTACTGCCGTGCAGGCTACGAGGACGATGCCAAGGCCGTACAAAGCCTGTGGATTGACGGTAAACGCGACCAAGCCATTGCCCGAGTGCCGGACGAAATGGTGCTGCTGACTAACTTCATTGGCACAGAAAACATGGTCAGGGAGCGTTTGCGCGCCTTTCGTGACGCCGGGGTTAACACCATTCGATTGGGCACCGGCGGCGGTAATTGGAGCGAGCGCACAGCCGCCCTGGAAGAAGCTACTGACCTTGTGCTAAACGAGACAGCGCGTTGGTAAGAATGCAGTAAAATCAGGGTCAGAGGACGGCAACAGCCTACCTCTGGCCCTTCGATTACGCTCTGTTTTTTCGCTTCTTGTTCTTTCTATTCTTCGCCAGCCGCCTGAGCCGTATCCATTATTGTGCCTAACTCGCGATAGCGAATCGCACCGAACAGCATCTCGTCAAACGACTGCTGCCCCCATGGCACATCTCTGCTCGCGTCTGGATTAGCTGGGTTACGTGCAGAGTTGTCCCACCAGGTTCTATGCACGATTCGAGTGCCCGCTGGCAGTCGCTTGGGCTCGTCGAGAACATAGGTGGTCTGCCAGTTAAAGTCATACCGAGGCACTGACAACAGTTTTTCTTGACCGCCGTCTGGATAATGGGCAACAAACTCAGAGGCTTTGCCACGGTAATGCGCATGAGGCAAGAAACTGTAAACAAGAATGTCTTTGTCAATCACTCGCTGAGCGACATCACTGTGGTTGTCTGACCCTGCCGGAATATTGATTCGAGGATTCATCAGAATCATGGACTGCAACTCGTGATCTGGTTTGCCCTTGTGCAGATACAACCCAATTTGCGATGCGTCAGTCGTCGCCTTACCCGCTGTGGTGTAGTGCATTTGAAACTCGATGGTCGAGCCAGCTGGCAGCAACACGCCGGTCTGCTCTGGGAACGGAGTGCCTTCATCGCCCGGCACATAGCCGCCCAAGCTACCCGCGCCGCCACGCTTCAAGCGCCCAGCGCGCCGACCCTTGGTTTCTAATTCGCCAAAGGTGGTGATGACGTGATGCAACACCGCCCGGTCGCCAGGAATTATCTCGGTCGCCTTCACCCAAACATCTTCATTCAGCGGGTTTGCGACCATTTTATATTTGTAGTCCACAACACCTGTAGCTGGCACATCTTCAGCCGGTATCGGAATAATCACATCAGGTTCACCCATCGACCATTGGGGCCACCGCTGCTGCATCGCCGCGAGTAAGTCGCCGCCCTCGCCCCTGGGCGCTCCTGCTTCAATCCAGTGCACTAAGGTTTTAATCTGCTCGTCGCTGAGGCTGCGATTGTTGGTGAAGTGACCAACGTGGGGGTCAGCATGCCAAGGCGGCATACGTTGAGTGCGCACTACTTCGCGAATCATCGGCGCAAAACCCCGCACCATGTTGTAATCACTCATCGCCCAGGGACCTATGCCCCCTTCGCGATGACAACTGACACAGTTTTCCGCAAGCATGGGTGCAATAGTATCTGCGTAAGAAATTTCGGCGTGGGCGGTTCGATTCGCCAACTCTGGATAACTGATTGCACAGCTGTCCGTTGCACTACTTGAAGTTTGCTGCGGCATCGCCACGTCTGCGTCTCCAGTCAGCGCCCGCACGGCGTCGCGAGCGCCATCAACCGCACCACGGTAAACCAATCGCCACCCCTTCGGATCAATCACCAACGCTTCGCCAGCTTGCTGCATAGACAGCGACTCGCCAATGATTTGTGTAGAGTCCAATAACACCGGCGCTTGTAACGAGAGTCTCGCCGCAGACGCCTCAACATGCTCACGCTGGTCACGCAAATCCGAGTTGATCCACATAACCTTGAGCTCGTCGCTAGCATGTTGATCACGCATTTGGGTTATACCCTGTGCGCTTGCCGCCACCTGCTCGCAACTGCTGTTGTGAGCCATCAACACAACCGCTTTTACGTCACTGTAGTAGTAGAGCTCCGTCGACCCACTGGTATGGTCCATCAAGCGAAAGTTTTCTACACGATCGCCAATATTCAAGGCGGCAGTTGGCGCTGCGCAAAGCGCGCCAAATAAAGCCACTCCTGCGCCTATAGCACGCAAGCCCACACTGATATCCATAGTCTGATCTCCTCTTCGAACCGCTGAGCTTACCGAAAAATGTCTCTTTGTAAAAAGATAATGATTCCTCAAACGTTCATCCGTCTGGGTCACCGGCACCAATAGAGGCAAGGAATTCTGGCCCTGTTAGTCGCGAATGATCACCCTGGAAATCGTAGCCTCGCGGCTTTTCGTCAACAAATATCTCGCCGCTAAGATTGAAATCTGCCGAATCATCGAAGGCCCCTAGACACATTACGAAGTGGTCAGCGCCATGCAGTTGAAAAAATAAACTACTACCGCAGAGACGACAGAAGCCCCGTTGTGCCCACGCAGAGGAATCGTAACGCGCTATATTGGCCTCGCCAGAGAACTCTACCGTCGCGGCACTTGCCGCCAACATCGACCCACCGCTCCAGTTTCTACAGGTTTTGCAGTGGCAGGCGTGCACATCAACGCTAACGTCCTCAGCAATAAAGGTCACCGCTCCGCAGAGACAACCGCCGGAGTACGTCTTGGTATTATTCATCGCTTTTGTCCTTTGCCATAAAACACGACTTAAGCTGCGATAAACGAACTAGAGAACGCACGTTTGCCTGACGACTGGCAGCGTTTGTCCGACAAAAGGCCAAAGCAACCCACTGAGACAAAGCACTACTCGCCCGCTCAAGTGAGCGCGCGCTCAATCCCGTCCTAAGGTTTGTAGATTTTCTTCATGCTTTGCGCGGTCGACCTGGTACATGCAAACGCACAAAATCATGAGCGACCACAACAGCACTACAACCGGCACATACAACGTTGCTAGATCATGTACAACAGACATGGGCACCTGGTCTGGCGTTGCGCCTTCAGGGAATCCACTGAAACTGATCAATAGTCCCGCGGCAACCACGCCAATGCCTTGGGTTGTTTTGCGAATAAACGTTACTGACGCAAAAAATACACCTTCGCTACGTTTATTGGTCCGAACCTCCGCATCTTCTACCAGATCGGCAATCATCGAGGAGCCAAGAGTTTGGTAAACAATGATCAAAGCAACATCAATTACTATGATCCCTAGATACAGCGGGAACAGGATCGGATCGCCGTTAGCGGGCATTAGATCCAATAGCCGCAACACAACCGGTGCCGGGTTTACCGTAAACGCCAGCACTCCTACCGCAATAGCACCACGCTTTTTGCCTAGCGTTTTGGAAATGAGCGGTGATATAAAAAGTGCCAACACAGCAGAGATCACCACACTGGCGGAAATCAAACCGATTTGCTGCGCCGAGAAACTCCACATGAAGGTGTAGAACAAATACGCTAACGATGCAACCACGCCAGTCGCAACCGCACCAAACATGGCAGAGGAAAACAATGCCGCAAACGATCGAGTCGCTAACGTGTCGAATATTTCTTTGTAAATGGTGCCGATAGATAGCACCCGTTTAGGCGGCGGTGCTTGTAAATGTGGAATCAGTCCGTGAGTTCCTAACGCCGAGGTCATAATGGCCACAAAAATAAAGGCCGCTGCAACGAAACCCATTTGGTGATAGCCCGCTATATTAAACATGCCATCACTAACTTCTGCGGTTGGCACCAATAATACCAGGGTCGCTACGGTGGCCATTAGCGTGCCGCCAGACCAACCGAAAAAATATCGATAACTGAGCAGCGAGGTCCGCTCATCGTAGTCGTTGGTTATCTCTGCCGCCAACGCCGAACTAGGAATCTCGTAGACTGTGATTAAGGTGCGTACCAAAATAGCAATCGCCACCAAGAAGGGGAATAACTCATCCCCACTGAGTCCTGCGGGTGGATTCCACAGAAAGAAATAACAGAGCGTTACCGGTACGGCAGCACCGTACATATAAGGATGACGACGCCCCCAACGCGTGCGGGTATTGTCCGAAAAGTATCCTATGAGCGGATCACTGATTGCATCGAACACTAAGGCTATGGCTAACGCAGCACTGACGAGCGATGCACTGACACCTAAAACCTGGCTATAGAAGAACAATAAGAAATAGTCGAAGCCGTTATTTTTGACGCCAAAGGCAATGGATCCAAACCCATACGCCAGCTTGTTCCCGAGACTCACCTTTGTGGTACTCAATTGACCTCCTCCCCTTGTCCTGGACGATGCGCGACGCTCAGTGATCGCAATTCAATACTAGCCTCGAGAGCCAGCAGTCTGCAGTGCCACAGGGTGCACCTCGCAGCCGACTAGAGCAACCTTACATACGCTAAAGCCGCGTCGGCCCAATTGGGCAGAAATCCTTGACCTCGTGTATGGTGCTGCGGTCATAGCTCAAGCCGATAGCAACAAAGGGGGAACACAGCATGTCGGAACGTTTAGCAGGAAAAGTGGCGTTAATCACCGGGGGTACCAGCGGTATTGGCGCAGCTACAGCGCAATTGTTTGCAGCCGAGGGCGCAAAAGTTGTCATCAGCGGTCGCTCGGTGGCCAAAGGCAGCGCGCTGGCTGAGAGCCTCGGCCCGGCAGTGAGCTTCTGCGAGTCAAACGTCACTGAAGAGTCGGAAATCGCTAAAGCGATCGACTTCACGCTGGACCAACATCAGACCCTAGACATACTCTTTAACAACGCTGGCGGTCCAGTCGGCGCGCCATTGGAGCAACTCACCCAAGAACATATTGATTACGGCGTGCACCTGCTGCTGTCTAGTGTCATTCTTGGAACTCGTTATGCAATCGAACCCATGAAATCCGCGGGCGGCGGCTGCATCATCAACAATTCAAGCATTGCTGGATTGCGCTATCGGCAAGGCGACCCGCTCTATTCAGCACTAAAAGCCGCTGTCACCCACTTCACTAAAATGTCAGGAATTGAATTGGGGCCGCACAATATACGCGTTAACTCCATATCACCGGGCGCTATTGCCACGCCGATTTTCTGGGGCGGCTCAGGCCGAGCCAATACCCTGAGTGACGACGACAACGCTCGCAAAATGGCGAAGCTGCAAAAAAATCTAGCGCGTTCAGTACCGCTGGGTAAAACCGGTCTGGCCGAAGATATCGCGGAAGCCGCATTGTATTTGGCTGGCGACTCAGGACGTTTTGTCAGTTGTCATGACTTGGTGGTGGATGCGGGCCGTACGTCTATGTTTAACGAACCGACGAGTTAGNCNGAGNNGTANGCGNCCACCACAACAGCACGAGTGGCGCTGCACAGCCGAGCACCAGCNCGTTGGCGACNAAGGCCACCCACTCCGCTAGGTGGNCGTAAAAAACCCGCCCANCNAGGCGCCTGTCGACGCACCAATGCCTAAAGCACCAACACCAAATGCGTCCGCATAGGTGGGAAGCACAACATTGNGAAACACAAACGCCGCGGTGCNAAAAANTTGATCGGCTTAAATCTCGTTGGCGCCAGCTCGCGAGTCAAAACTTTATGGCGGAGCCACTGCTGACATCAGTTCAAACGACCACCAGTGGTCGGCACGAGGTTGGTTCGATCCGCGACCGGNCTTGGTAGCGCGAGCTTGCCANGCNATATCAAGCTCTACGGCGTCAATCACTCGACGCATGCGCACCGGATAAGCACGATCACCAACAGCAATGCGTCCCAGATCTTTGCGCAGAGCCGCTGTGGACCAGAGCTTGCCCTCGCAGCGTGCNCAGCTGACATACAACTTGCCTTGCGCCGACATGCAGTTGAGATTCACCGACCAGGGAATAAACGCCTGCACTTCAAGCTGGCAAAGACCTGTGTCGTTGGCAAAGCTCCAATCTGCGACCGGTTCATCGACTTGCGTAAGGTGCAATGGACCACCTGGCGTGCGCTCGCACGGGCAGACGTACCAGAACGTCAGTGCAGCTGCGAGCAGCAGGCCAATGGCCAGGAGTCCANTGATTGACCACAAGCGCCTTGCCATAGCGCTTAAGCCACCCGCGCCTGCGGCCAAAGCCGCAAAAAGTTCTCGCTGTAAAACGCATCTTTGACGTGAGCGTCGACATCCACCAACGAGCGCTCAAATCGACCGATGGGATCCTTGGTGCCTTCCAAATGCGGATAGTCGCTGCTGAATAAATACAGTTCCGGCGCCGAATCTGCTGCCAGATCACCCACATGTTCGTGAGAAAATGGCGTGAAGCCCATTTGCGATGATAACTGCTCTGACGGTGTGCGCTGAAACCGCACTGAAGTGTCTGAACGACCGTAAATACGGCAGACCCAATCCAAGCGTCGACACAACTCCGGCACCCAACCCGCACCCAATTCGACCGCCGCACCACGCAGTTCTGGATGACGATCAAAGACGCCGTCCAGCAGCATCATACTTATGAACATCTCGGGGGTCTGATGTAACACCGCAGCGTCCTTAGTGCGCACGTTTTCACCGCCGCCTAGCCAATCTTTAACCGCGCCGCGCCCATTGTTACCCCAGTCTTTCGCTACTTGCAGCGGCGCGCCGCCAACATGGAGCACGAACGGCACACCTGCTTCGGCCAAACGCGCCCAAAAGCCTTCTAGGTCCACATGCCCGGGTGAGTGTCCAATTGGCGCTCGATGAGGTACCCAAATTGCCTGCAAACCACTATCAATGGCCCACTCNAGCTCGACGATCGCCGCCGCTGGATCGTCCAACGGNACAATGCCCACGCCCATCAAACGATCATCCTGGGAACAAAACTCGGCCATATGACGGTTGTGAGCACGGGTAGCTCCATAGCGCAAATGCACAGGTTTTTTGGAACTTGGGTGGAATGGGAAAGCGACGGAATGCGTTGCAAATACCAATTGCTTTTTGAAGCCGAGCAGATCCATTGCTACCGCGCGATCTGCACTGTTAAAGGCACCCAACGCTTGGATTTCTTTCGACTCTTGAATGAGCGTGTCGCCCATGGCGATTTGTGCAGCGACGTGCTCCGCTGAATGCTTACCGCCCTGCCGCATAATTTGCGCAACCTCNTCGTCTGTAACTACAGAAGCGCTGTAGCTGACCTCGGGAATGTCATCACGCAGCTGCGGATCGGCATAGGCCTTCAAAAAATCAGGCAGTTCCATAATNTGACTGTCTGCGTCGTAAAACGCTCTGTCTGCGGGTGCGTAAGCCATGCTGTTCTCCTCTCCACATAATGCACTTAGTACGCAACGTTAACGGTTTTAGTCGACTGCTGACAACGTTTTGCACCAGCTGCAAAGCTCGCTACTATCGTTNCTCCAAAAACTTTGCAGCCACCGCTTACCATGCACAGCACGCTNCTCGACACACTATGGCAGTTACAACTAGACCCAGACTATGGCGCTACAGATCTTCTCTTAGATGCCGAGTTATCNGCTGACGANGGNCAAGCACTACAACTACAACTGCTAGAGCGTTGGCTCAACGCAGGCGAAACGCTAGGCGGATGGAAGATTGGCATGACCTCTGGAGAGTCCAGAGACGCGCTGGGGCCGGGCATTCGTCCGTTCGGGTTCGTACTCTCCAGTCGACTATTGCAAAGCGGTGCCGACATTCCGCGCGACGCTTTGTATCGCGGCGGCGTAGAAAACGAACTGTGCTTTATCGTTGATGAACCGTTGGGGGCAGACGCTAGCGTAAGCAGTGCACGCGCTGCGATACGCAGCGCAGCGCCCGGCTTCGAGATCAATCAAAAACGCCTACCGCCGGGTTGTAACGCCGGCGTGCGAGTGGCGGATAATTTGTCGAATTGGGGCATCGTAGCCGGCACAGCCGTAGCTACGCCTAATACCCTCGACGACCTCGCAGTTACTCTATACCGCAACCCGGCCGCTGTGCAGCCGCAGCAGGAACAACAGGTCGGGTGTATACAAAGCGCCGGGCATATTGACGATCACTACGAATCCCTGGCGATCCTGGCCCGACGCCTGCACGACTTTGGCCACGAGCTACAACCTGGGCAGTGGATCATTACCGGCGCCTATGAGAAGCATCCCTTTGAGATCGGCAAGTTCCGCGGCCACTTCAGTGCCGGCATTGGTGACGTTAGCGTCAGCTTAAGTGCTTGAGGTCCAACACCGACGCGTATCCAACGTTAAAAGCTTGGGCTAGTATCAAAACTGCAAAATAAAGGAGTATGTCAATGGCGGACGGCGACACAACAACCGTAGCAGAGCCGAGCGTTTTCAGTTTACTCACGCGAGACGCCATGATCGTGCTCGCAGCGCTGACGCTATGGGCAGCATCGGACGCCTGGTTCCAGGTCACCGGATTGTGGGCCGCTGAGTTACTCAGCGCTGGCGACGCCATTTTCGTTGGCTATATTGTCGCTGCTATTTTCCATGAATGGGGGCATTACCTCGGCGCCCGCATCAGCGGCGCGCGCACCACCAGATCGCTGCCGAAAAACCTCACTAACCTGTTCCGTTTTAGTTTCGACTTCAAAAGCAACTCGTCTTATCAATTTCACAGCATGAGTTTCGGTGGTTGGATTGGGCATTGGTCCATTCTGCTGTTGATTTTCCTAACTCTGCCGCTAGATACGCTCGGGCGTGTAGCGTTGGTCAGTTCTTTGTTCGGTTTTGCAATCTTCGCTACGTTCATTGAGACCGGAATTCTGCGTAAAACTTTCGCCGGCGTTGAACCAGCAACCGCGCTGGGGGAATTGTCCAAGAGCCATTTCCGCAATGCTGGTGCGATGGGCACGATAAGTGGGGTCGTTTTGTTTACTGGCCTGGCCTAAACCGACTTTTTGGAGGGATGACATGCAACGTAATACACAACTGAGCATACTTAGAGAACTGCAGCGGCAGCTGCGGGACCGCGTTAACATTGACGCCGGCGTACAATATCGCAACCCAGCCAGCAGCTACACATGTCCCGACCTTGCTCGCAAAGAATGGGAAACTTTTTTTCGCAACCATCCTCAGGTCATTGGTCTTAGCGGCGACCTACCGCAACCAGGTAGCTTTATGGTGGCAGACGACTTTGGGGTTCCCGTATTAGCCACTCGCGACCGGGACGGTGCCTTCCACGCGTTTCTAAACAGTTGTCGGCATCGCGGCGTTCGCGTCGCCAATGCACCGAGGGGTACCGCCGGCTCTTTTATGTGTCCCTTCCACCACTGGAGCTACGCGAATACTGGCGACCTGTTAAATGTCCCCAGAGCCGCAGATTTCGGACCGATCGACAAAAGCTGTCACGGTCTAGTGCGCTTACCAGCCGAAGAAAAATGCGGCCTGTTGATTGTGCATCCGCAACCCGACGGCGAGCTAAACAGCGCAGAACTGTTGGGCGACTTGGGGCCAGAAATTGATAGTTGGAACTTTGATTCCTTGGTGTACACCGGCGAGACAGTGCTGCGTAATGACCTCAACTGGAAGTTAGCCAACGACACTTTTGGCGAAACCTACCACTTTGGACGCTTGCATAAAGACACCCTCGGCAAACTCTTTCACGGCGACGCGCTGGCGTACCAGGAGTTTGGCCGCAATCATCGATTTGTATGGGCGACCAAAAATATTGACGCGTTGCAAGACCTGCCTGAAGAGGAATGGGATTACAGCCAAAGCACCGGTTGGATCTATTACTTGTTTCCGAACATACAACTCACTGGCGGAGCCAGCGACGCAAACTTGATCAAAATATATCCGGATGCAGACAATCCCGGACGCTCAATAACGAGGGTGCATCACTATTTCAGCGCAGAGATCATGGCAACCGCCGCTGCTCAGGACGCCACCACCAAAGAAGATGTCTACAACCCCAACAGAACCCCTTCGATTAGTGCGGTCAGCGAAATCTTCGACAGCACCATTGAACAAGAAGACTACTTAATGGGCGAGACAACGCAAAAAACTGCCGAAGCAGGGTTAGTAAAGGAATTTATCTTTGGCCGCAATGAACCGGCGTTACATCACTACCACAACACTTATAGAGAGGCTTTGAACCTACCACCGCTTGAACCTGTAGATTGATAGAGGTTAGGAGAAGCCGTTTGACAACAAATTATCTACGGGGCGATAAAGTTCTTCTAAGTAAGTAATATCCGCATCCTCCAGCTCAATGTCGACAGCGGCAACCAACTGTTCTAATTGGGCTACCTTGGATACGCCAACGACAGGCGCTGCGACCCCTGGCTTGTGCAGCAGCCACGCTACCGCGATCTGCGCCGGTGTTTTCTCATACTTTGCAGCAACCTCAATCACGCGCTCAGCAATGGGGAAAACATGGTCGCCATGATACAGCCCCTCTGTTCGTTGCCGGTCCTGACCCTTTGAGCGATCGGTGCTGCCGCCGTCAAAACCACCTTGATAGGATCCAGCTAAAATCCCCCGCGCCAGCGGCGACCAGGGCGTTAAATCGACGCCCGTGCTGAGACAATAAGGGTTCATTTCTCGCTCTTCTTCTCGGTACACCAAATTGTAATGGTTCTGCATGGAGATGAACTTTGCCCAACCGTTGGCTTCAGCGGTCATTTGTAATTGCGCGAACTGCCAAGCAAACATTGAGGAACCACCCAGATACAGCACTTTGCCGGCCTTAACCGCGTCGTTAAGCGCTTCCATGGTTTCTTCAATAGGCGTATCCACGTGACTAGGCACACCATGAGGATGGCGATGAATGACCAATTGATCGATATATTCGTGTCCAAGGCGCTGCAGGCACGCATCTATGCCCTCGCGAACGTGCTTGCGTGAGAGACCAGCTTGATTCGCACCGCGACCCATGGGCATTGCGATTTTGGTGGTTAACACATACTCGTCTCGGGGCAACAATTCTTTCAGCAACGCGCCCACAACTTCTTCAGAAGCGCCGAGGCCGTAGACGTCTGCACAATCAAAATAAAACAGACCGTGATCAATAGCGGCTTTAAGGATCGGCCGAGCCTCGTCCATGGTCAGCGTCCAGTCACCTTGATGCCCGCGACCGGGGATACCAAAATTCATAGTGCCNAAGCACAACTGCGACACCCGCAAACCGCTGTTACCCAATTGCACAGGTTTCAACATTATCCCTCTCCAAGTTGCTGTGTGTTCCAGNCGACGAAGGTTAGCGCAATGCCGTCAGAAATGCAGACCGTGGCCTCACGATTCAAAAGTAAGCTGCAACATGGCAAATTCATTGCCGCNCGAGGCGGCTAGGGCTCTTGCAAGGACAAACTGCGAGCGACCACACCACTGGATNGACGACTGCTTAAAACNCCGCCGCGAAAAGGCAGCTGCAAAGATCTAAGTTGCCTTGCTCATCTGTTCATTCGTTAAATCTATGTAGCGCGATCAAATTGCCCTCTGAATCCGTGAAGTGGGCGCAAAATCCATGCGCTCCAATATCCGTTTCGTCCTGCACTATCGAACCGCCATTTGCTGTCACCTGTTGCAATGCCCGCTGTATATCCTCGCAACTCAAATACACCAGCACTCCGCCGGCCATCGGGCTTGAATCGAGGGTAGTCAAACAACCTGCTGGGCCATCGTTTCCCATAAAGGCGTACATTTCGTTCGCGCCATCGGACATTGTTGTCAATTTGGTATCCAGTACCGCCTCGTAAAACTTCCGCGCGCGGCTCTCGTCGCGCACAGGTATTTCGAACCAATCTACTGTGATGCTCATGCTACGTTCCTTGTCGAATGTGGGGTGAGAAACAGTGTCGCTTTGAGCGCACTATGTGTAGTCGCGTGGGCGGAACTAGTTCTCATTTCGAGATATTTTTTGCTACCTTTACGTTATTAACATGGAGCAGTAATTGTGACCGATAGCGCCCTTGATCAGCCCCTAGAAGCCGCTAATGCCGAGCAGGTTGCCGTCGTAGGTGCCGGCATATGCGGACTCTTTACCAGCTTGTCGTTGTCGAGAAGAGGTTTCGCCGTTACTTTGTTTGAACGCGACACGCCACCGCCCGAGGGCGATGCTGACCAGGCATTTTTTACTTGGCAACGCCGGGGTGCTGCGCAATTCCGTCATCCCCATGCCTTTCTGGGGTTAATGTGTAGCGTGCTGGAAGAACACTATCCTGACTTGCTTGAGGATTTTTTCGCAGCCGGCGCTCGCAAGGTTGCGTTTGCCGACACCATACCCAACCAACTAAAAGATCAGTATCAGCCGGAACCCGGCGATGAAAAAATGTGGGTATTGATGTGTCGGCGGGCAACTATGGAAACCGTGGTGAGGCGTTATGTGGAGCGAGAATCGTCTGTGCGCTTTGAGAACGCGAAATACGTCACACAGATAATCACCACAGAGGATCCAGCAGATTCCCGCAACCGCGTTGCTACCGGCATAGAGCTAACTGATCGAAAACACGGCAACACAACCTCAGTGTTCGAGGCGGACGTCATCGTCGATGCCACCGGGCGCGCCAGCAAGTTCCATCGTTGGCTCACAGACCAAGGGGTCATCGCCACCGAGCAACGCGATGACGCGGAGATTGTTTACTACACCCGCCACTACCAGTTACGACCCGGTGTATCAGAGCCGCCCNGAGACAGCAAAAATCCCTCTGCGGGCGATCTTGGTTACATGAAATACGGCGTTTTTCCCGGCGACAACGGCCACTTTGCCCTGATTATATGTTTGCCGAATGACGAACGTGAGCTTAGGGAAGCAATAAAAACCGGCGAACAATTCGACGATATATGCATGACGATTCCTGGGTTGCGGCCCTGGATTGCAGCCTCTCAAGCGGAGCCCACTACGGCACCCTTTGGTATCGGGCAAATTCATGCCGTGTGGCGCGACTACGCGCATGACGACGGACCACAATTAGCTAATTTCTTTGCCGTTGGCGACAGCGCGATCCGCACGAACCCGCTATACGGGCGTGGTTGTAGTACTGGTACCCTGCACGCACACATATTGGCCGATGTGTTAGCTACCGAGCGCGATCCATTGCGTCGAGCTAAAGAGTTCCGTGCGCGCTCTGAACAACAAATTCGTCCAATTTTCGACGCCAGTCTTAATGAAGACAAACGCGGCATCAAACGCGCAGCCGCAATTCTACAAGGCGTTAACCTGGATCGCGCTACGTCGCTTAAGAGTTGGTTCGCCTTGGCCTTTGGCGACGCGCTAACCGCTGCAGCACGAGACAAACTACATGTGCATCGGGGCATAATGCGCACCATCAACCTGGTAGAAAAACCCGGTGACTTCCTTAAAGACCAGCGTATTCGATGGACAATCCTCGGCTACATGCTGCGCGGTCGCAAACATAACGCTCGATCGCGGATTCAACCAGGTCCCAATCGCTCGGCCATGCTGCAACACATCGCTGCATTCAAACCCGCGCCTCAGGCGGACAGGTCTTTGCCCAAAGCGGCAGCATCGGCTTCGTAGTTAGCGTAAGAGTCTTTTAGCGTTGCCGAGTTAAGGATTGCCTCCGCGATGAGTTGCTTGCTTTGAGCGTGATAAACGCGGCTCAAGATCCAATTTGATTCGGTGCGACGACTCTCGCTGAGTGCAATGATTTCTCGCTCGAGCAGATAATCTTCTCCGATCAGCAGCGGCCCATTAATCATCTTGATCTGTTGCCCTGCGAACAGACCGATCGCCGGCCCGCGGCTGCGAAACCCTGACTGCCCGCTGGTGTACTGCGTGAGAACACTGACCATTTCTAACGGCACAACGGGTTTGCCCCAAGGCGATTCAGCTGTGTAGAACGGATGATGCTCGGTGATTTTTTGCAGTTTTTGCGCATTCGAGAACGGATACATGTCACCCATGTGCTGATCCATGTCCATACGAATCTTCTCAGGATTGCCAGCGCCCTTTTGCCCTACGTGCAGATCCGCCAAGATCACCAACTGCTGCACCGGACGCAGCCGCGCCATACGCTGTTCAAGCTCCGTATCGCCGTAGTCTGGTCCTAAACTGGCTGTACCCATCAAAACCGGTGTGCCATCGCGTTTCTGAGCGGCAATGCGCACCATACCGTTACTCGGCGTAGGCTCTACCATGGCTTGGACTTCTTCGCCCTCGACCACCATATTTTGATAATGCGAACTGATGCAGCCCCGCACAAACCAATCATCACCAAATACTTGGTGCAATAGCGGCACAAACTGGCTGAAATGCGTAGGGCCTTCTATTGGCGCGCCCGCAAACCCCAAGTCTTCGGCCATTTGGTCATCATGAATCGACAAATGACCGTCGTATTCCTGATCGCCCAACATTTGCCGAGGCTTTCTAAACTCACCACTTAACCAGTCACTGCTCATACTCCACCCTCCTATTCAATGCCGAACATGGTAAACCCATCGACAATGATTTTGGATACTATGGCGGCGGTCATCGACCAGTGTTAACAACTGGTATTCATAACGTTACAACCAACGGGGGAATCAGCATGCAGGACTTATTTTCGGTTGCGGGCAAGGTCGCCATTGTCACCGGCGGCTCACGAGGTATCGGCGAAATGATCGCCGCCGGGTATTTGGCAAATGGTGCCAAGGTATACATTAGTTCACGCAAGGCCGAGGTGTGCGACGCCACGGCGCAACGTTTGAGCGAACAATTTGGTGGCGAGTGCATTTCGTTGCCCGCAGACATGTCCAACTTGGCAGGGATCGAAGCGTTCGCGCAGGACTTCAAAGCGCGCGAAAGTCACTTAGATATTCTGGTGAACAATGCCGGTGTGGCCTGGGGCGCACCCCTCGAAGACTTCCCTGAGATTGGATGGGACAAGGTTATGGACACCAACGTAAAGGGCGTATTTTTCTTGACGCAAAAGTTGCTGCCAATGCTCGAGAAAAATGCCAACAGCGAGGTTCCCTCGCACGTAATCAACGTCGGCTCTATCGATGGCATTAAGACCCCTGTCTTCGATAATTTTTCGTATGGTCCTTCCAAAGCAGCCGTACATCACCTCACCCGAGTGCTCGCGGCGCACCTGATAAAACGCAACATCATCGTCAACGGTATCGCACCTGGGCCATTTCCGACCTACATGCTCAGCGCTGGCGTCGGCGGCGGTGGCGACACGGAAAANACCGACTGGGATGCGGTAGGAAAGGGCAATCCTCGNGGCCGCGTTGGCACCGTGCAGGACATCGCTGGCTTGGCGATTTTTCTCAGTTCCAGAGCATGCGGCTTCACCGTGGGCGACGTCATTACCTGCGACGGCGGCGCAGTAGTTTCCTAGACCGCCGCGNCTGTTCTANTTTGTATNCCCGGTGAGTACATGCTGATAAGCCGCTGGTCTTGCTCCCAGCGGCTGTCGTCAGCGCTTGCCCCAGGGCCAATCGCTGCCAAAGTCTGCTGTACCGCAGTGTCTATTGCTTTGACTTCTGCCAGCGGCAGCGTCGCTGCATTTAATGCTGCATCCAAGCGCTGTACCAGCACGAAACAATCTTCTCGATTCACCCACTGTGGCCACATTTGCCCTGCATAGGCGAGAAACGCGAGGTAGATATACAGCGCTTCGCGAGCGCCGAATTGCGCCACCTGAGTCGCGTCAAGGGCTGCGTCATCGGCTACCGTCACTGCATTCAAGTGCGCGCTGCCCTGACTCATCTCGGCTAGGAAATTCGCCGAGCGCACCGAAAAATCTAAACCCCGCGTTTGCCGAGGTAAGTTAAAGTAGCGCGCGCGCGCGCCGCGGCCAGCTTTTATGATCAAGTGTTCAACACAACTCACCGCCGCGACCCAGGTTTTGTGACCAGAAATCACAAACTCGTCTTTGGTCTGCTGATAGTCAACGCCTGGCAACGGCGGGTCACCGCGCCGATCCTCTGATACCGCAAAGGCTCCCCACCCGTGCAGGACCTCGGCCGGGAATGTGCGACGCAGCGCTGCTTGATAGCCGGCAACAAATACCCAAGCTAAACGGTCAGCGACAAGTCCACCCTGCACTGCCATNGAACTGGGGTCCTGCTCGCTGGCTACGTTGCGCAGCCAACATTGCAGATAGGCCGTTTCGTCCGCACAAACCACCTGCCCGAGNTTGCCGCTGACGCTTGCCAGATCACTCCAGCTTTGCAGTNCGCTGATGTTACTCACNTTGTCGACTCGCCCTGCACCTGCAAACGATGCAACAGCCGCGCATCGTCGCCGTGATCGTGTACGGCGTAATGCAGCAGGCAGCGGTTATCCCACATTACCAAGTCATTTGGCCGCCACTGATGTCGCGCTTGGAATTCCGGACGCACACTATGTTCATAGAGATAGTCGAGCAACACTTTACTNTCTGCGCGCGACCAATCCTTAAAGCAGCGGGTAAACGCACGACAAACATACAACGCGCGCGCGCCTGATTCTTCGTGCACTCTGACCACCGGGTGTTCCGCGCGCGACGCAGCTTTACTGTCGGCGCCATAGAGTCGTGCTAAATCTTCCGCAGAATGCTCCGCCGCNAAACCGTCTAACAACCGCTTCATGCCAACCGATAGCTCAGCGTAGGCGAGGATTTGATTNGCAAACGCGGTTTCACCACCAAGTGCTGGCGTCTCTAACGCGTACAACATGGTCAACTTGGGCGGNGCTTGCGCGTAACTCATATCGGTATGCCAATGCTGATTCACGTCGCTGCGCTTGCCGCGATTACGCAGTTCAATAATGTTCGGATGCTCGGGCAGACCGCCGTACGGGAACGGTACAAGATCACCCCAGTACTCAGCAAAACGCTGATGATCTTGCGGTGTTAAGTGTTGGTCAGGAAATACCAACACGTGGTGCTGACAGAACAATTGGTTGAGTTCCTGCCACATTTCACGATCTACCGAGCGTACGTCGAGATCTTCCACGATCAGCCCCAAAGGCGCTGACATCGGCCGCGTGTGCATGATTCTTCTCTCCAAATTCGCCCCGTAGTTTACCGCTTGTGGCTGTCGAAACCACACACGGCGCAGCACCAAACACAGCGGCCTACTGCCCGTTCACTGCCCTCCCAGAGTACCCAAGGCATTTGTTAGCATCGAGGGACCAAAGAGATTAAGCAGATCCTATGTACGTAAACACCTACGTTATTCCAGTACCCGAGACCCAAAAGCACGCCTATATCGACCTGGCTACAACGTTTATTGAGGTCGCAAGAGACTTTGGCGCCCTGCAGGCCTTTGAGAATTGGGAACTAGAAGTTCCTGATGGCGCCCTTACCGACTACCGCCGGGCTGTGCTCGCGCAACCAAACGAGAAAATTGCAGTTGCTTGGGTGGTATGGCCAGATCGAACAACTGCAGCACAGGCCCACAAAGGCATGTTCGAGGATCCGCGTATGCACAAATTTGACGAGCCGCCGTTTGATGGCGTTCGGATGATTCAAGGCGGCTTTGAGCCAATCGCATTCTTCAGCACTTAACGTACGCTGACGTCAGCCCCGAGGCCGCCATGTTACGAATACAAGTAATCACGCGTGACCGGTATTTGTGCCGCTGGACGCTGCAGTTGCCAGTGGTGCACTGCCAAACCACCGACCTCGAAGGCGGTTTGGCAAATGAGCAAATAGAATTCCCACATGCGACAGAATTTTTCTCCTGACCTTCTCACGAATCGGCACCGCTGCAGATTAAAGCGTCGATGCCATTCCGCAAGCGTCAACGCGTAATGGCCACGCAAGCACTCCAGATCATCCGGGGGGCCTGCATGGGGACCCGCATGAATGCGCTCCAGCGTGGCGTTGATCTCCTGCAGACAGAAGCGGACCGAGCGGGGAAAGATTGGATCCAGTAGCAGAAATCGCGCCACCGACACTGGTGTGATCGCCTGCTGAACGCTCTGGCGGTACATCTGATAGGCCCCAGCTGTCCGCAGCAGGGAGATCCACTGCAATTCATCGAGAACTCCGCCCACCTCCGTTGGCGTCGGCAACAGCAGGAAGTACTTCACATCGAGGATGCGGGAGGTTTTGTCAGCCCGTTCGATCAGCCGCCCCAACTGGCTGAATAGCCAGGCCTGATCGCGACTGAGAGTCACATCGGTAATGCCATAGAAGAGCTGGCAACCGCGACGGATACTGCGCAGTTGCTCCTGATCCGGTTCCTGCCAGAGCGCCTCGCCGTCTTGAACATTCCAATAGAGATCATTGAGCTGCTCCCACATTTCCGTGGTGATCACATCGCGGATCTGGCGAGCGTTCTCACGGGCATTGGCGATGCAACTCACGACGCTGTTGGGGTTGTTGCGATCCAATAGCAGAAAGCTGACGACGTCCCGTGGGGTGCCCTGGGGATAGGCCTCGTCAAACCGCTTGCGGTCCCCATTGGCATCCACCAGGGGAAGCCAGGGCTCAGCGCTGCCGGGGGGGCAGTCCAG
>NHET02000026.1 GCA_002170355.2 Gammaproteobacteria bacterium TMED92 | reverse complement strand
CCAAGTCATTGTTCTTCCCTACAATGATCCAGCCGCTTTCACGCTGATAAAAGAACATGCACAGGAAATCGCCATGGTTTTCGTAGAGCCCACCCAGGGCTCTAATCCTAGGGGCGATATAAAAGATTTTCTCTTTGGCCTGCGAAAGGTTTGCACCGAAAACCATGTGCTCTTGGGGTTCGATGAGATAATTACAGGAGGGCGATTGGCCCTCGGTGGAGGAAAAACTTACTTCGGTATTGATCCCGACATCGCTACTTTTGGCAAAATTTATGGCGGTGGACTACCTCTTGGTCTGACAGCTGGCACCACTGAAGTGATGTCGTGCATTCGCTCGGAAAATCCAGTATTTCTTGGCGGTACATTTTCTGCCAATCCGATTTCGTTAGTCGCTGGGCTATGCGCAATTGAACAACTAAGCGAAAGACCCGAAATCTACATAGAGCTATCACGGCGGGCGTCCGACTTTATTGCTGAAATAAACGGTTTTGTGCAAGCCAAGGGTATTGGCGCTCACATGATGGGTGTTGGATCAATGTTTAGATTAGTTTTGAGCTCGAGCACTGTAAGCTGCCGCAGGGAGCGCGATCGGGTCGAGCCAGAAATCGATATTCAAAACACCTTTTATAGCAATTTAAGAGATGCCGGAGTTTGGATCGGCACTAACCGAATTAATTTCTTGTCGAGCTCACACGATGATGCTGCTTTGGCCTTGGCCCATGAGGCATACAAATCTAGCCTTTTACGCTTTGCTGCCGATAATTAAATACCAGCGATTGTCCTATTGGTTCAGAACTAAATCCGCACCGGGGCTTAAAGTTTTCGAGTTCACCACCGATTGGTACTGTAGAAAATAATTAAGGATCCGCACCGCTATGGCTCCTCGAACAGCACTACAGAGTTACCAAGCTATAGACACTCAAGGCTTAACTGAATCGCAAAGCCCCGAGAAGCTCATTCTACTACTTCTAGAGAAGGCCCACTCTCTACTAAAGCAAGCAAATGCTGCCATTGAATGCGGCAATGATGAGCCGTTCTACGAGAGCACGACTAAGGTTGTGCAAATTATTTTATCTCTGCGCGAACTTTTGGATATGGAATCAGGCGGCGAATTGGCAGACCAGCTCTATCAAACGTACAGCGCGATCGCGTCCAGCGTTTTCAAAATCAAGAAAAGTAAGGATGTTAAAGACTTGAGCAAAATTACCAGCGCGGTAGGCGAGATTCGCGACGGCTGGAAGGTGATTGCGGCGTCCTAGTTAGTGCTGATAGGCATCACATACTAGCTGGCGTCTCAGCGCGATAATAAATCTAGCTCTATTTATATGGGGGGCAATTGCGTCAATGCAGGCATCTATATTAAATCAGGTTGTGTTCCCGGAATTAGACACACACAAAAGCTTGTTCGAGACAAACCATGCTCTTAACACCGCCTCGTATTTTAGGGCACGCAGCGCTGGGCAGCCGCAAGAGTTATCAGAGGCCGTTAGTTCTCCTGCTTCCCTTATGGCACGGTTAATGGAGAAAGCCTGTTCTCTGCTTGGTACAGCGGCTCTTAGCCTTCAAAAAAACGATGCCGAATCTTTTCAAAACGCCACCCTTCATGCGTCGCAAATTATCTTATCGTTGCGATGTTTGCTGGACACCAGATCTAACAAGCATCTTTCCGCAGATATGTTTCTCACCTATACGGTGATCGCCACTAGCTTGCGGAAAGCTCGGGAAGAGAAAGATTTAGAAGCAATTGTAACCATCAACAGGGCTTTAGATGAGCTTCGGACTGCTTGGCATTCAGTTGCCTAACCGTTGCCTAACCGTTGCCTAATCAACGCTTTGGGCACCACTATTGGTGTCAAGCGACCACCCTGTGGCGTAGCTAATCCAGAAGAATTACAGAAGGGAAGCGCCATGCGAGCTAGTAACGCAATTCGCAATCAAAGCATGTTGGACGCACAATCGCGAGTAGAACAACAAACGCCCGAACCCATGATTGCGTTGCTGTACGACAAAGCATGCACCCTGGTGCGCCAGGCCAGTAACGCTTTGGATAGTGACAACCTTGAGCTGTTCCATGAAGCCACTACGCATGCAACGCAAATTGTGCTCGCCCTAAGGGGCATTCTCGATATCGAAAAGGGTGGTGAGGCTGCACTGCATTTATCAGAAACCTAAGGCGTTATGGCCAGTGCTCTGTTCAAGACAAAACGAGCAAAGAGCAAAGTTGAGTTGGGCAAACTATATGAAGCTGTGTCCGAGCTTCGAGCCGCTTGGGAAACCATCGCAGGCAAAGAGCAAGGCGTTGCAAATCTGGCTATCGACCAAACGCCATAATTCACTTCGGTCGCGTTACATGAATATGTACACAAAGACGGGTTTGTCGCCTGCAGCAGAACCTGCTAGTTTTTTTCTGGTACCAAGAACCAGGCCAGAATGAAAAAGACGAGCAAAGCGGTGCAAGCTTATGCAAAAGTGGAAGAACAAAAAGTCGCTAGCGCGACGTCAGCCACCGAGCTTGTGACTATGCTGTTTGATAAGGCGTGCGTGCTTCTGAGAACGGCCATGCAGTCTTTAGAGGGCAATGATGAGCAGGCCTTTCACCAGTCCGCACTGCATGCATTGCAAATCGTTCTGTCGTTGCGCTTTGTTTTAGATACTGACAGTGACAACGAGCTTGCTCACAGCTTGTTCGCCACTTACACCACCATCGCCGCTAGCCTGAAAAAAGCGAAAGACGAGAGAGACGCCCGGGCCATTGCATCCATTTACGAAGCCCTAGACGAGTTACGGCTGGCCTGGCACACCGTCAAATAAATCGGTAGCGAGCGTATTGATGCTCGGCTCCCTGAAACGTTAGTTTTTGGTTGACAACGACCACCCATCTGCTGATCAATTGGGTCTGCTGTCCATAACGTTCTACTCTTAATTCCAAAGGAATTTTCTGTGCCTACAGTCATTGGTCTCGCGGTCGCTACCTTTTTAATCTACAACCAAATCAGCGCCACCGGCGTGCCGTTTATGGGCGGTTTTTTTGATGCCGTCGTCGTCGCATTCGTCCTAGGGGGTTCGCTGATGGTGACGTTTATGCGCAACAGCATGGGCGAGTTCTTCGGCATGCTGGGCACGTTTGGCAAAGTGATTGTGTATTCCCAGCCGAAGCCACTCGACATGGTCAACCAGATTGTTGAACTGGCGAACATCAATCGTCGGGATGGCCCAATTGCAATGCAGAACGTTGAAATCGCCAATCCAGTGCTAAAAAAAGCAACTGATATGGTGGTTGACGGTGTCGACGCCGCAGTGATCGACGCCAATCTCACGACCGAGATAGCGCTGACTCGGGAGCGCGAGAAAGTCTACGTGGACATGCTGAAGTTCTGGGCCGATGTTGCGCCCTCTTTCGGCATGATCGGTACCATGATTGGTCTGGTGGGCATGTTGAAGAACATGGACGACCTAAAGGGTATTGGCGACAGTTTCGCCATTGCGCTGCTCACAACTATGTGGGGCGCCATCGTCGCCTATTGCTTGTGCAAACCATGGGCGGAAAAACTTGACCACTACTCAAAGTCAGACGCGCAAACTTCTATGCTAATCAAAGAGGGTGTACTGCTGATCAAAGCTAATACCAACCCGCGGGTTATTGCCGACCGTCTGTCCAGCCGGCTTGCGCCCAAAGCTCGTGCGGAGCTGGCCGCGGAGCAGGAAGCCGCCTAGGTGAGTGAAGTTACAGCTGACGGAGCCGATCTTGACGCTCCTGACGATAACGCCACGGCACCGCAAGCGCCTGAGCTCAACCTCGATGAGGAAGAGTGTCCAAGCATGGCACCACCATGGATGGCCACATTCTCGGACCTGGGTACGCTACTCATGGCTTTCTTTGTGTTGATCCTGGCACGCTCAGTGGTCGATTCGCCACGCATGGAAACCGTTATGGGCTCGGTTGCGTTGGCATTCGGCGTAGAACGTATCGTGCCGAAACTGGAAATACCCATGGGCGAAACACTGCTGGAAACCGACTACACCCCGTCTGACGCTGAAAATACCATCGCCTCAGACGCAACCCAAAACTCTGCCGACACGACCCAAGACTATATTAAACAGATGACCGAACGCGGTGACGCGGTATCGAACATTCAAGGTGAATATATACAGGTCCTTGAAGAACTAGAAAACGAAATCGAAACCGGACAAGTTAATGTCACCTTAGAGGACGAGAAGATCGTCGTAGAAATGACCGAGGGCGACGACGGCGCAAAAGGCAAAGACGGTCGCGCCAAAGGTGGCGTTACTCAAGAGACTATCGAGGTGGCAAAAAAAATACATGACCTTACAACATTCGCTACCTCTAACATTGTGCTCAAGCGCGAGCCTGGCTGGGAGGCAAAGGGCCGAGAGGTAACGACATTGAGCAGCGTCGAAGAAATTAAATCTGCCTTGTCTGAGGAAATAAAAGACGGCATTGCTGAAGTGGAAAAACAGGGCGACAGCGTTCTTATTCGCCTTACCAAGGCAGACAGTTTTGTCTCTGGTGAAGCCACTCTGAGCCGCAATTTCGAGACGACCCTGTTGCGAGTTGGTAGCGCTTTGGAGAGCACTATCGGGGTCATTCGTGTTGAGGGTCATACCGACAATCAAATGGTGGGTTTCAGTGACCGCTATAAATCGAATTTTGACCTCTCCGCAGCGCGTGCGGCAGCGGTCGCCGATTATTTGACCGATAACACGAACCTAGAAACCGGAAGACTGACCATAAGGGGACTTGCCGACACCAAGCCTATTGCTGCTAACGATAGTTCAGAGGGTCGCGCCAAAAACCGACGCATCGAGTTGTATTTGGATGAGTGAGGTAAGCGAAGACGCCGAATGCCCGCCAGGCTCACCGCCCTGGATGTCGACCTTTGCTGATTTAGCAACATTGCTGATGGCGTTCTTTGTGTTGTTGGTGTCGCAAACCCGCGTTGCCGACCCGGACGAATGGCGAGCGCTGGGGTCTGTTTTTCAGGAGAGCATGGGGCTTTTTACCGACCAAGGCGGTGATGAGGTACCCGTCGGTGATGTCGAAAATACGATCAACTTCCGTAATCAAGCTACCGAACAAGCGTTTGTGGTCAAAGAGAAAACCACGGCGGAAGTGCCAAAGGAGGTGATTCTTGCGGTTACCGAGCTGGCCGGGCAGTTCGACACATACGCCGACATGGAGATTCTCAAAGACACCCTGGCTAATGCCGTTGCTGCGGGCAAAGTTGAGCTTAAAGCTGAGAACGGCAAACTGGTGGTGACTGTGCAGGGGGAGTCGGACAACGACGAGGTAGCCGACGACGATGCGGAGTTGGAGGAAGGTGAAATTGATCAAGAGCTGCTAGAGCTTTATGCCAAGATAGCCGAGGTGCAAGCAGAGATTGAGACCGAGGTCGTGGTTGAGCACATCGATTTGGATCGAACCACCTTGGCTCGGGATGAAGGCTATGAAGAACGCATTACTCAGCAGTTCGAGGCGTTGAAGATTAACCTACAACAAGAAGTTGATGCGGGATTGGCGAAAATCGAAATGATCGATAAGAAGATCGTCATAAAGTTAGCGTCGCAAGATTCTTTTGACTCCGGCTTTGCAACACTGCGGCCAAGCTTCCTGCCAACCCTTGGTCGCGTGCGCGACGCAATTTCTGGCACACCAGAGCGAATCACCGTTTCTGGTCATACCGACGATGTGCCTATTATGTTCAGCGACCGATTTCGCAGTAACTGGGACCTATCATCAGCTCGGGCTTCCGCCGTGGCCGACTTTATGTCGCAAGATCCAAATATTCTGCAAAGTCGATTACGCGTATATGGCTTTGCAGATACCCGCCCTGCTGCCAGCAACGAAACTCGCGAGGGTCGTGCCGAAAACAGACGGATCGAGATCGAAGTCGGTCAGTAACCCATGGCGGACGCAAATCGGCCCAATTCCGTAACTTGTTGGCAATGCAGACACTTTCAAACCAGTTGGGATAAAAATTTTCCCTATCTCTGCAAAAGTCTGAATTTCAAAAGCAAACTCTTGCCAAGCATCGAGGTTAAGCAATCCTCCGGTAAGGATTGCCTGTCGTTTCAGGCTAAACTACAACGCTCTTAGCCCAGACTTGAGCGAAACATTGCCGTGACCCGAAACGATCTTAGCGACGCCGGCCGCTATCTTGCTCTGGCTATTTTGGTCGGCGCNGCAAGCGCTGTTNCNGCCAATATTTTCGTTCAAGGCCCNGCCATATTCTCTGCNCTGGCTGACGCNATTCGCCCTCTATTGNTNGCCANTTCGCTNCANCACCCTGGCTGGCNGCAAAGTNTGCTTTTGTGTTTTGCGGGNGTTTTGATCCTGTCTGCGCGCCGNGCGTTCGGCGTTACCGCGTGGTCCGGGCCAGCGGAAAGCATGTTCGCTTTGCAGTATCGTCGCGGCCCCGCTCTAGATGTCAAAATTGGCGCNGGCTCAGTGCTTGCCGCNTTTNTTGCCTGTGGATGCGGCGCACCTGTNGGTCAATACGGNCCGGCGATTCATCTTGGCGCCACTGTGAGTCAAGGCCTGCGCAATACATTCAAGCGCAAGCTGCGACCCGACATTATGTTGACGTGTGGCATAAGTGCCGCCATAACCGGGGCGTTTAATGCGCCACTAGCCGGCATGGTGTTCGCTTTCGAAGTGATGTTANGGCAGCGTAAGCTAAGCGTTTTTCTGTGCGTAGCTGCCGCCGTCGCTGTCGCCTACGCCTTGAATCTTACGCTCTTTCAGCATCGAATCTTTTTACCGGTATCCATAACCGAGGTCGGTTTTGTCGACGCTGCGCTGGCCACGTTGACGGCACCTCTTTGCGCGGCGTTGGCAGCACTTTATATTAAGAGCCTATTGCAAATGCAGCGCTGGGGTCAGCGCTTACCCATAAGCCTCGGTATTAAACTCATTGTCTGTGCGATGGTCTGCGCCGGTGCCGGCGCCNTTGTTCCCGAGCTGCTGGGTGTTGGTCAAACNCCGTTGCAACATGCGCTAACAGGTGNTTTCAGCGTCACGTTATTGTGCATTTTATTGTTTGGCAAAATAGCGCTAACCAGTCTCTGTATTGCCAGTGGCTTTTACGGGGGCATATTTGCACCCGCATTGTTCATGGGGGCAATAGCCGGTGTGTTGCTGGCACAAGTTCTGTCGCTACTTGGCGCTGGCGATTGGACTGGGTTATTGCTGCTTAATGTTATGGCTGGTGTGGCCGCGGCAGTGATCGGAGCACCAGTGACGGTTACGTTACTGGTTATGGAACTGACTGGATCAAGTTTCAACGGCTTGCTTGTTGTCGCGACCGCATACGCCAGCACTTGGCTTACCCGACGCTATTTCACTGCGTCATATTATCAATTGCAACTTAACGATATTGTTTCTATGGCATCAGCGTCGAGCAAAAGCTGAGGTTTTAACACGCAAGAGCACCGCGCCGAACGTGCGCGGCATTGACGTTACGAACGGCGGTAGTGGTCGTCCAAGCGAACGATGTCGTCCTCGCCCAAGTAACTTCCAGATTGGACTTCAATCAGCTCTAAATCTTGTGGGCCAGGATTTTCAAGGCGGTGTACCTCGCCAACAGCAATATACGTGGACTGGTTTTTTTCAAGCAAAAATACGTCCTCGCCTTTTGTTACCTTGGCGATTCCGGACACAACCACCCAATGCTCGGCGCGGTGCTCGTGCCTTTG
>NHET02000096.1 GCA_002170355.2 Gammaproteobacteria bacterium TMED92 | reverse complement strand
ACGCCTTGGTGGCTTGCGCGGGTGAGTAAATCAGTAAACCTTTCTGTAAAGTTTATGCGCATGAGCGAAGCTATTACCCAGTCTCTTGAGCGCTTGGTTGAAACCTTAGGCGATCCGCAGCCGCTAATTTATCAGCGTATGTATGCGCTGTACCCACATACAGAGGCACTGTTCGTGCTCGACTCCGATGGCGGTGTGCGCGGCTCTATGCTGCAGACGACGTTAGAGATTATTTTGGGCTATGCGGCTGAAGATCGATTAGACGCGGTTAGTCTGGCTGCTTGGCAATCGCATCATTTGGCTTACGACGTAGATGCCGTAACCTTCACCAGTTTCTTCGCAATTATTCGGGACTGTGCCAAGGAAGCTCTTGGCACAGATTGGAATAAAACCACAGAGCAGGCTTGGCAGGATTTATTGCAGCAAGTGCAGACCATTGAAGCGTAGTAACTGGGTCAAACAGGTCATAATAATCACACGCCGCAGCGTGTAATCTTTGACCATGCTGCTCCGCCAAAACAACATCGGCCAATTAGAGAAACACACTTTTGACGTGCTCATTGTTGGTGGCGGAATAAATGGCGCGGTTTCGGCAGCCTCGCTGGCCGCCAAGGGTGCGCGGGTCGCGTTAATAGATCGAGGCGATTTTGCCGGCGCGTCTAGTTCTCATTCGTCCAACCTAGCCTGGGGTGGCATCAAATACATGGAGAACTTCGAGTTCTTGTTGGTGAATAAACTCAGCAAGAGCCGCAACACGCTCGCTGACGCATACCCGTCTACGGTGCAAGAAATCAGATTTCTTACTACGATTAATAAAGGCTTTCGTTTTCCTGCCTTGTTGGTGTTCTTAGGCTCGGTTTTGTACTGGGCCATAGGCCGCTTTAACACCCGCGCACCCAAATACATGACTCGTAAACGCATCAAAGCGTTAGAACCGCGAATAGACATAAGCCGCGCCGCCGCCGGATTGGAGTACTCAGACTGCTACCTTCACGACAACGATGCGCGGTTTGTGTTCAATTTCGTCCGCAACGCCATGAACTACGGCGCAATTGCCGCCAATTATGTGGCGCTGAGCGAAGCTCGGCGTGAGCACGGGGTCTGGACAGTAACGGCTAAGGATCAAATAGATGCCGCTGCGATTACCATTCGCGCCAAGGCCATGGTTAATGCAACGGGCGCGTATGCCGATCAATTCAATATCCAAGTCGCGCAGCGTAGTGAGCATCGGCATGTTTTTTCCAAAGGTGTACATCTAATTGTCGATAAGTTGGTAAGCAGCAAACGTATCTTGGCGTTCTTCGCCAGCGACGGACGACTGTTCTTTGTAATCCCAATGGGTGCCAAAACCTGCATTGGCACCACCGATACTCGCGTCGACACTCCCCATGCAGACATCACCGCGGATGACCGACAGTTTGTGTTGGACAACATTAATGCGCTGATGGATTTGCCACAGCCCATAACTGCGGCAGATATTATTGCCGAGCGTTGCGGGGTTCGGCCGCTGGCGGTTAAAGGCAACAGCGGCGAACAAGATTGGTTAGCTTTATCGCGAAAACACGCCATCGACCTGAACCAACAGGATGCTTACCTCAGCATATACGGCGGTAAGCTCACAGATTGTTTGAATGTGGGTGAGGAAGTCGCTAACGCACTAAAAACCTGTGGCCTGCGGTTGCCCTACAGCCAAAAACCCTGGTACGGCGAAGCGCCGGACGCCGTACGCGATGAGTTTTTTCATCAAGCGGAATTGATGCAGTTGGACGCCATGACCGACGAGCGCGCGTCGGAACCACTGTCGCAAAGGTTGTGGCGACGTTATGGACTGAATGCCATAGAGCTACTTGACCAAATTCGCCAAGACCCCCGGCAAGCCGAAATACTCATACAACACTCTGAATACGTCCGCTGCGAATTGCATTACGTCGCCGAAAAAGAAATGGTGACCAAGCTCGAAGACTTCTTGCGCCGCCGCTCAAAAATATCCCAAGTGGTGCGTCGCGAGGTCATAGAGAACTCTCCGGGCTTAATGGAGGCGTGCCAAATTTTGTTTGGCGATGAGGCCGAAGCAAAACTTCAGGAATGGCATGAATAGACCGGGGGTGCTTTGCAGGGCACCCTCTTGCAGCCTATCCGTTGCCAGACGCCGTCGATCGAAGGCGTAACTCGAGCCCCTTGGTTTCTTGTTTGAAGACACGCTGCGAGTGCGGGCGCCAGGTCAACCAAGCGGCTGGGCGGGTTTTGTCGACCGCCTCGAGCACTCGCCTTGTCAACCAAATCCTTTGACTAACGTCAGCGCAACCGCAGTTGCACTGATAGAACTGCCAATCATTATGGCTCGGTCATTCCAGGCTATGCCCACAAACACCCAGCCGGCTGCGCTGATGGCGTAGGCGATTTGCCCGCTCATAGAAAATCCTGCAGACATAAGGAAAATGCCGCTAACCGATAGAATCGTTGCGATCCACTTTACATACCAATCAACAGTGCCTGTAGGTGTTGTAGGTTTCAGATCGTCATTCTCTGCCTGCAGCTCGCGTAAATCTTGCTGTAGTCTCCGTTTTTCGGCAGCAAGTTCGGTAGCGAGTTTGCTCGCTCTGCTTACGCTAGGCTCGCCATGATTCCTGCTTAACTCCAGGTTTTGGTCGATCAGAGTAATACTCTGTTGCTCTGAGCTGAGTGTTTCCATTGTCATCTCGAATACAGTTTAGGGACCCCAAATATGGGTCGGCGCAAGGTCGAAAGGCGGCGCATTTTGGATATTTTTAATAACTTGTCAATTTGAAATTTGCGCAATGAAAAATGATTTGAATCAACGAGTTATCTGATTTTTATCTTATCGCCACAGATAATAATCGGCAGCAATTGCGGGGTGCTGGAGGTTGTAGCTGCAGCTATCGGAGTTACACACGGCTCGCGCAAGAACTAGGTCATAGGTCGGCGTTTTTCTTAGTCGCCGCCACCGCCGGCATCACCGCCGTCGGCTCCGCTGCTGTCGCTTTGGTAACTGCCGTCTTCCTTAAACTTGCCACTGCTGCCGTCGAACCAAATGACTGAGGCGTCCTTACTGTCGTTATTCGCAGTGAGGTTGCCTCTGTGGACTTTGTTGCCACATTTCTTACAGGTAATAAAAGCTTTACCGGACGCAAGATCTGCAGAGGGTGTAGAACTAAAGGCATGACCAAGATTGCCGCAGGCTCTACATCGTTTAGCAACCGCAATGATAAGAAAAACCACACCGGTAATAGCCAGTGCAATCGCTATAAATGTGAACAAACCAATGGCTCCCGAGTAGACTGTTTTGTGCAGCAAACTCTAGTATTGATCTTTTGCGGCCTAATAGTCGAGATTCAGAACAGCAGAATTTCTTCTTAAATTACGAGAGATTTGTCGCCGCGGTAACGTTGTGTTCGTAACTCCACGGCAGGTGGAATGGCGAGAGCTTGCATGCGTGACAGGTTACGGCGCTCACTGCGATTTGGCTCTGCAATTCATGTCAACTTGCCGGCCACCGAGTTGACCGCGGATGCGCCCTATTTGGTGATAGAAGACGCCGGCCGCGGTGCTGTCTGGATGGGTAATAGCAATTAATCCATTGGCGCCCACGTCTGACACCAGGTACCCATAAATCTTTGGGTGCAACGTCGGACCACCAAAATCGTGATACACGACAAGACTCAAATAACCGCTGCGGTTCCAGCTACCGTTACCGGTGATGAATCGTTTGGGATGCCAAAAGTCGAATAGCGTAATCGCTAACGCGGCGTTGGTCTCTTGGTCACCAGCGCTGCCGCTACAGGCGTACCGGCTGGCTTCGCGAGAGCTGAAGGTAAGCAACCACAACAGCATCACAAAGGCGACGCTCAAAGCAATGGCTCGGACTTTCATATATAGGTCCCGCACTTGACGACTGACCGCTTTGGCGTTGCTGTTTGCCGCCTAAACCGACAAAAGGTCAAACTAGCGCGCAAAAGACTTGCTGCTGGGGTAACGATCGAATCGAATCAGAATAGGCCGCTGGCTATTGTTCCGATTGCGGCGGCGAATCTTTTCGGCGCTTGGTCATATATTGAAAATGACTCATCGCGTTGGGTTCGATCTCAGCGCCTGGCCCTTGTAATGCCATAGCGGGTGCTGCCGCGACGGGTATGGTTAGTAAGAAGCGTTCGCGAACCGGTAGGTCGCAGACTTCGTCATCGCAAGATTGCCAGCATACTTCGCCGCTCAGTTCCAACGGATTTAGGTCGTCAGCTGCATTCATGGTTAGGGGTAAACGCAGTTCAATGCTGCCTTGGTGCACGAGAAACTCTTCGCCACTGCCGCTTAACGTGTGCGGTGTTGCCTTTGGTCGTTGCAATGACCGCGCCACCAGGGCGGCGTTGTTGTCCAAGATTACATCCACTGCTACCGAACCGTCCGGAGCAGGCGCAGCGTACACGTGTTTGCCTGCAGGAATTTCTAACTGCACAACCAGGTCTCTTTGTACGACGGGTGTCAAATGATTGCCGTCGAAGGCGATATTCATTTGCACATCGTCGGTAATCGGGGTCGGTGTTGGGCTGGTAATAGCGATAGCCTCCTCGGCCAGCCCGGTCACTGCGCGCAACAACTGCTCTGGGCCCGCACGCACTGCGAGGTTACTGTCAAAAAATTTATGGGTAATGGTTCCTTCAGCATCGATAACGTAAGCACCCGGATATGGAATACCGAACCAGGGGTGGTCTGATGAATCGATTAAGGTATTCAGAATGCCGAAATCGCGAATAACCGCGGACTCCGGATCGGACAGTAGCGTAAATGTAATGCTGTGAGCCGCTCTGAAGTCCTCTAAGGCGATTGCCTCGTCGTAGCTCAGTGCAAAAACCGCTATCCCTGCGGCCTCAAATTCGGGCATAGATTGTTGCAGCTCGACCAGCTGCGACCTGCAAGGTGGTCACCAAACGGCAGATCGAAAAAAGATGAAGACCGCCGGCTGGCCGGTTTGTTGAGCGTGCAGATCAAAGTCTAAATTGTCGGAGGTTTTGCACACGATGTTTGGCATCTTGCTGCCAATGTTTGGCCCAGTAGGAAAGGTTCCGCGTGGATCGCTGCGTGGCCCCATGCCAGGCCGATAAGGGCCAATAAAACCGTCTTTGTCCGCCCAGCCTGTGCTGGTCTCGGTAGCTTGTGTTTCTCTTTCTGGTTGCATTGTTTGCCCCAAGTACGTCGACCCAGAAGCTAGCATGGGCTTGACTGTTTACCAATAGTTAAGACTCAGCCTTGATGAATACAGCGGGTTGAGAATATTGATTAGCGGCTAGTTTACTGCCCAGTTTGACACGGCTGGGCGGCTCGCCCGACGACTGGCCCAAAGGGGGTACTTAAAACAAAACCCGCTAGGTTAACGGGGCCACAATCTGCCGTGAGCACAAAATCCATGGTTCGATCATCGGCGCCAAATAACCAGGCACGTGACCAACCAGATCGCGACTTTTTTTCAGGCTTTGGTTCAGCATTTGCCCGCGACCCAGACTTTGGATCATCGAAAACGTCGCTTCTGGCTNCTTCTTCTATGGACGCAGCCTTCATAGAAGCTGTGCATAGAAAGTATCTCGACGCAGCGGCTTTTGACAGGTCCAATGAGCGTCGCGTCTTTTCGCCCAGTCCGCCCCCTTCTAATAACACCTCATATCTTCTCTTGCCGTCATAAATAGTATGGGTATCACTGCACAATGAATTTTGCTGTAAGGATTCGGTGATCCTCTTAAACAAACTCATAGGAGACGCAGCGCTTAACGCCCAAGGCATCTCAGGAATAAGCCCCGTCTGGGTNTCTTTTTCGTTGAAGGAGGTGATGACAGGTAATTCGTCGTGACGAAAAATTATCTCTCGATGTTCAGCAAACCCTGAATTGTTCCCTTCCAGACGATAAGTAGCCTGTTGTTTTTGAAAGATTTGTGTCGCAACGCCAGCGTAATTTTTCACAAGCTTCAACGGACCTAACGTTTTGCCTGATATTTGCCAAGTTTGGCTTTCGGTGCCCTCCACAGAGAACGCCATCTTGCCTAACTTAAGTTTGTTCCAGCGTAGTGTGAATCCAGAGCCCGCCGGCAAATCTTTGTCAGCGTTTGCGGCTTTGACGTTGGCAAATGTTTTGCCCAACGAAGGCGACAACAACACCAACATGATTAAGGCTTGCGCTAGCGCGCTAAGATGCAGTGGTTTTGACGACTTCTCGATGACCTATCCCCGGTTGCGAGGTGATGCTGCCACTAGTGGAAACTAAAGGACTTTTATTTCATTTTGGTGTGACTCTGGGTGGTCACCAGCGTCGCTTGAGGATTCTCGAAGGCATTGGTCACGCTTCCTTCCAACAAGCCATTGCTATACGCGGTAGATACCAGTCCTCAGCGCTGCGGCCCACGATGGCAACAAAGGTTGTAGTGGCGGCAATGGTCGTAACGCCATCATCAACATTTGTCGCTGTTACCGGCATTGCCTTGTCTGGCTGGCGCTCAGCTAACTCGAGGGCTTTCTGATGATGGCCAGAATNCGCTATTGGACGCGCAAAACGAGCCAGCGGGGCAAGGAAAAATGCTCTCATCAAATGTTCATCTAAAGTTAAGATGTGCGCGTAAAAGTCAGTACATAACTACGCAGATTATGAGATATTTTTGGATAGCTTATCGTTGACTTGAAAAAACAAGCCGTGCGTTATGCAATGTGTTTCGGTAGGTTGCGGCTCATTGAGCTATAGGCGTGACAGTTACGGTCAACGCTTGTTGGAGTAAGGGTAGCGTTGCCGTGCTGGTGATTGAAGGCAGTGCCCACCGGGTTGAGAAAGAACCAGGCTGGTATCGTTCATTTTTTGTGAGCGACGAGAACGAGACATCGGGCCTGGCTGTTAACGCTTAGCTTGCGCTGAACATACGCAGTTGGCTAATACGGTGACCAAGAACTTGAGGTTGAGTGTTAGGACGCCCTGACGCAAGCTGGCGAGNTTGACAGGGAGTGGCATTAAGGCCGTTGGTAAAATTAACTGGAGTTAAAAAGAAATATGGCCAATACATTTCATCTTGCGGTGCCCGCGGGGGATTTGACCGAGAGCAAGCGGTTTTATTGCGAGGTGCTCGGATGTGCTGAGGGTAATCAGGAGCCAGGCCGCTGGGTTGACATAAATTTTTGGGGTAATGAACTGACCTTGCATCAGAGCGAGGAGCAGTTGCCCGGCGTTCGCCATGACGTCGATATGGGCAATGTCAGCGTTCCACACTTTGGCGCACATCTCGACGAAGAGGACTTTCAAGCGCTTAAAGCACGTATCGAAGACAATGNCGTGGNCTACCTGGATGCTCCCTACAGGCGATTTGTGGGCGATAAATTCGAGCAAGAGACGTTTTTCATCAAAGATCCTAACGGCAATGTTTTAGAGATGAAAACCATGGTTAATCCAGAGGTACTGTTCGAAAGCTAGCGCCTCAAAAGACCAAGCGTGGTTATTTGATACCAGCCACGGGCGAACTACATTGCTTACTTGAGTGCCAAACTTTAGCTTTTGATCAGGTTGTATGCCGCAGAATGTTTGAGTCATGCAGATTGGCAGGGAATTGAACAGACGACTGAATCCAAAGACCGAGAAAAGTCGCTNAAGGGTCACTGGCTTTACGCTTTTGCTTTACATTCCAAAATGACAAAACAAAACTCTTGCCGTTTTGCTAACGATAGAAGTTTTCCGAGACTTGCAATCNCGGCTTCGTTTCGCAACCAAGCGTCGTAAGAGACAACCTGGCACAGCTCACGGTAGTCAAAAGTCGCATATGAGACCATTAGAGTGAGCAACGTCTAGTGAATGACTTCCGCGACCCGCTCTCTATGTGGATTTAAGTCAACCAGGATTCAGGTATCTTTGTTGTCACCAGATTCCTTCAGTTTCATAAGGCTGTGCCGGTCTTTTAAGGACATAAGATAGGCGGCGCAACTCAGCACGAGGATAGCTGACGCTTCNGCCACCAGGACCAAAGCTTCGCTCTCCTTGCTCTGCATTACTATTAAGCGGCAAAGGGCTGTGATGGCAATTATGATTGGNAGNGTGACAGGAATTCTGCTGGTGGAGTAAAAGGCACCTATCATTCCGATAATCTCAACGTAGATGAACAGCAAGAACAGGTCCGGGAGGCCCACCTTTCCAGCGAGATACATATCATTTAGCGCTTGAAAACTGGCAACAAGGGTCAGCAGACCAATAAGCGCCAACAGAACTTTCTCGCTAGCGATAGTAGTCCAATGTAGGCGCCGATTTAGTGAGTTTCGCTCCAGCAATTTCTCGAGGATGCGGCTGTCGTTTGTTGTGGTTCTATCACTGTTTTTGTCTTCCATTGGTCTTTCGCNACTTGGCCTTATATNCGGCCAGACCATACCCAAACACTTTATACAAAGCACGNATGGTGTTCTGCGGTCTCAATGAGAACAATGCGAAATAGTCGCAACCAGCCGCGTCGATAGGATTGTTTGGCTGCAGTTAGCGCCCCCGAGCGTTTATAGCAGACCCTACACCTGATTTTTTGTTCTGAGTTAAGAGGGTAGTTGGTACACCGGGCATTCGTGNGCCCTTGACCACTGATGAATGCCTTAGAAAGCTAGAGGACACGTGAGTAATGGGCACGAGCGGTGCCTACTTAAGGACGGAATTGGTGGCCAGAGACAGAATCGAACTGTCGACACGAGGATTTTCAGTCCTCTGCTCTACCAACTGAGCTATCTGGCCGTGCGGAGTGGCCGACGCGTCGGCACAGAGCGGCGTATTAAACCGGGGTGTTCAGTCGTCGTCAACTGCCGTTGCCTGGCACGTAGCCTTCTGCATGGTCAACCGGTTGGTTATTGAAGTAGCGCGTGCGTTGGTCGCTCAAGTACTTTCGCGCATCTGGATCGATCAGACTCAAATGCTTTTCGTTGATGAGCATGGTCTGCAATGCTTGCCATTCGNCCCACGCTCGCTTTGACACTTGTTGGTAGATTCTCTCGCCTGCAGGACCTGGCAGCGGTGGCTGATCTAGCCCGGGGAGTTCCTCCTGGTAGCGGCTGCAATGTACGGTGCGGGTCATAGCGTCAGTGCCTTTTGCGGTTGTTGCAATTCGCTGATTAGTTTAACCGCGACTGCGGAAAGCCCAAGGGGTTCGTTTTCTGCATCAATATGCCTTGGCTGCACCCATCGTGTCTTAGTGTCGGCGACTTGTGCTGGTGATTGGGTGATACGCAGATAGATCGGCTCGACTTCTAAATGAAAGTGACTGAACGTATGCCTAAATCGTTGCCCCGGTTGTCGCTGTTGCACATGCTCTGGAGTTAATCCCAGTTCTTGTAAGAANTGCTCAACGCTGGTGGCTGACGANCGCTCGGGCGGCGTCCATAGTCCACCCCACAGCCCTGTCATTGGCCGTTGCTCGAGCAACGTTGCTTCGTTCGGCAGACTGACAACAAAAAAGCGCGCAGTTTTTACCGGTTTGGCTTTTGTTGGCTTGCGGCCGGGTAGTTGCTCGGTCNTGTCGCGGCGGTAGGCCTCGCAGCGACTGCGCATTGGGCAGGCNAGGCAATTTGGCCGTCGCCGCGTGCACAGGGTTGCGCCTAAATCCATTATCCCTTGGGTGTAGGTTGCTGTGAGTTCGTGTGGTGTATGGGCGCTCGCCAACTGCCACAGTTCTTTTGCTACTGAGGTCTCTCCTGGATAGCCGCTTACAGCATGAAATCGCGCCAGCACGCGTTTTACGTTGCCGTCCAAAATGCTTGCGTGTTGTCCCATGGCCANTGCGCGTATTGCGCCCGCTGTTGANCGACCTATGCCGGGCAATGCCTCAAGTTGCTCTTGGGTGTTGGGCATTNCTCCNGCGTGTTGTTGCTGAACAATTTGCGCNGCGCGNTGCANGTTGCGNGCGCGGGCGTAGTAGCCGAGTCCGGTCCAGTGATGCAGCACATCATCCATTGGTGCTTGGGCGAGTTGTGCAACGTCTGGAAAACGTTGCATAAAGCGTTGGTAGTAGCCGATTACGGTAGTGACTTGGGTTTGTTGCAGCATGATTTCGCTGATCCATACCCGATACGGGGTTATGTTTTGTTGCCACGGTAGGTCGTGTCGTCCGTATTGCTGCTGCCAAGTGATCAGTTTTCGGGCGAACCAGTCCAATGTTGTTACTTTTCCTCTGGGTTAATCTTCCTTGCTGCCAAACCGACCAAGCAGTCCGCGCACTGTGTCCTTAAGCTTATCAGGTACTTTGTCGCTGAGTGCTTCTTCAACCCTAGTGCGTAACGCCGAAGTTTTTTCGCTTGTCAGACTTTGTTTGAGCAAATTCAATACGCCACCTTTGTCTGGCCTGCATTTAGGTTCTATCAATGGACCTAGGCATTGCATTGGCAGCTTGGTGTTCATCAGTTCTTTGGGTAGACGCAACCCTGATTGGCTGGCTGGCTCGTCGATTCGTAGCCAACCGTTGAGATCCATTTGACGCGTTTCAAAATCTACCGTGCCGCTGGCCTCGGCGTGGGTATTGTCCAGGGTAAATTCGATTGCGCTGGCGCTGCCCTGTACGCGCCATTGTGCGGTCAGCGTTTGATAGCCCATTTCTTCTGGCCAATCTTTAACCGGGTTATCGCTGCCGCTTATGAGCGCCACGGCACTTAGGGCGTCTCGTAACGAGCTAATGTCCATGCGGCCACTGCCGCCATCTAAATCTGTGGTTCCAGAAATCGATTCCAGTAGCGCTTTTTCGGAGTTACCGCGCATGTGCACAACGCTATTGATGTTGAGTTTGGCGCGCCAATTCTGTTTTAGTCTCGCCCAGGTAACGAATTCTGTGCTGTCTATGTTGTTAGCTTGGGTACGTACCGTCCAACGCAAAGGTTGGGCAGTTAAGTCAATTGCGGAGTTCAAGCTTGCATCGCCGCCCCAGAAGTTGTCAGCGAGCAGATCGATTTGGGTTTTACCCTGCTCGTTGCGTACAACCAGTTTGACCAGTTGCAATGGCACTGGTGAGTGCGGAATTTCGGTTAGCAGGCAGGTTAGGTTTAGGTCGTAGTCCAGCAGATCATTAACCGGTAGCAAATCTTCCTGGCTCTGCTGCCGAAGGCCAGTAGCACGTTGAGCCTCGCTCACTAAGCCTTGGCATGTTCCCGTCGCGATGTTGCTGCTCACATTGGTATCTGCGAATCGCAGCCTGCCAGAGTCACCGTAATTAAACCGGCCGGCTATGTCGGCGGTGATCACTGTTGAGGTAGTATTTTTACTCGTGTATTCCAGCTGCATGGCGAACGGCGTCGATTCACCGGCGCGAAAATCTTGCAGGTTGAAGTTGCTGATACGAATAATACTGTCTGGTTCTTCCCAATAGATGTCTTGCAGCTCAAGGGTGTTGATTTTCCAGTCGTCGAAGACGGTAAAGATCGAACCAATACTGATGCCTAATGTTAGCTGACCCACGGTTATGGTCTCGCCATCCGCTTTGGCCTCGATGTCGACAGCGTTCAAGCCAAGTGGCAAACCCCAACGCCATTGGATGTCGCCGTTGATCTGTACCTTGTAGCCGGTCTGATCTGCCGCCAAGGTTTGCAGGTCTTGCTTAAACTGGTTGGGGTCGCGCAGATAGTAAGCCGCTACGGCGAGTGCAAGGAGCACAATGGCGAACAGCAGTGTCGGAATTCTCTTAATCACAATGAAACCCTTTGGCGGGGTTGCCGATAGGTGAGTGTGGCCAGCACCTTGCACGAACGCAGTAGTATACTCAGCGTGATCCCCGACAAAGGGTGGTAATTCCCCGACCAAAGAAGGTTTTTATGGTTGTTGATAGTTTTGATCCCAGCGCCATGAGCGACGCGGTAAGTGCCGAACAGGTGCGTCAATGGTTGCTGTTGGCCGAGCGGTGCGTGGTCGATGACGCCGAAGGCGCAGTGACTGTGGAGTCGGCAGCAAAGGAGTTAGTGGCTAGCTTGTTCGGCCGTGGTTGGGACAACGCGGCGGCCGACCTGAGCGATGCCGAGATCGTGTTGTTGATTCGGTTGTTTACTGTCGGCGAGATGCAGCACGCCAGCTGGCAAGTTGGTGCTAAGTCGCCGGTGGTGCCATTGGTTAAAGTGTTAAAGCAGCGCGACGTTTTTGACCAAAGTCTAGCGCGCTGGATCAAAGCCAATACCACTAATCGATTTTTGCCTCACGGTGACTTGTCGGCGTTGCTGTAACCAAGCGTGTGGTCAAATTATTGCGCAAGTTCGCTACACTGCGCGCGCTCGGACATTGACCGGCGCAGGATAAGCGCAGGCTCCCGTACAAATTTATTAGGTGAATACAGTGACACAAGCTCGAACAGCCAACGTAGTCCGTAATACCAGCGAGACCCAGATCGAACTGTCGATCAACTTAGACGGCACAGGTATAGCGCAATTGTCGACGGGCTTACCTTTCTTTGAGCACATGTTGACGCAGATCGCCCGGCATGGACTTATTGACCTGCACATTCAAGCCACTGGCGACCTAGAGGTAGACGCACATCACATGGTCGAAGATGTCGGTATTGTGTTAGGCCAAGCGCTCGACAAGGCCGTTGGCGACAAAAGTGGTCTAACGCGCTATGGCCATGCCTATGTGCCGTTGGATGAAGCATTGTCTCGGGTAGTGGTAGATTTATCCGGGCGCCCCGGTTTGTTCTACGGCGTGGACTATACGCGCAGCCGCGTCGGCGATTTTGATTTGGACCTGTTGCGGGAGTTTTTCCAGGGGTTGGTTAACCACAGCATGTTGACGCTGCATCTGGATAACCTNAAGGGGCAAAACGCACACCACCAAGCCGAAACTCTATTCAAGGCGTTTGGCCGCGCGTTACGCACGGCGGTGTCAGTAGACCCGCGCATGGGCGACTCTGTGCCGTCCACCAAAGGCAGCCTGTAGTCTGTGCAACTGATCCCCGCGATAGACCTAAAAGGAGGCGCTTGTGTGCGATTGCGGCAGGGGCGTATGGATGACGCCACGGTGTTTTCCGATGACCCGGTGGCGATGGCAGAGCATTGGCGTGAGCAAGGCGGTAGGCGATTGCACATTGTCGATTTGGATGGGGCGTTCGCCGGACAGCCTAAAAACCGTCAGTTGATTCAGCGCATGGTCGCGGCGGTTGGAATGAATATGCCTGTGCAAGTGGGTGGTGGCGTGCGTAGTTTAGAAATCATAGAAGCCTACCTAGAGGTCGGCGTGGATCGGGTGATCATTGGCACGAAGGCCATTGAGGATCCGGATTTTTTAGCGCGTGCGGCCCAGGGCTTCCCCGGACATATTCTATTGGGACTGGACGCTCGCGATGGCGCGGTGGCGACTCATGGCTGGGATGCAGATTCGGGCGTCAGCGCACTAGATTTTGCGCGCCAAGCCGCGCAGTTACCCATTGCCGGCATTGTTTATACCGACATAGAACGTGATGGCATGATGTCTGGGGTAAACGCTGAAGCTACTGTTGCATTAGCTAAGGGTGCAGGTATTGGTGTGGTGGCGTCTGGCGGAATTGCTAAGGCAGCAGATGTAAAACATTTGAAGGATGCGTTTGCTGACTGCCCGGAGTTGTTACTGGGAGCGATTACCGGTCGCGCAATCTATGAAGGCGACCTTACCGTCAATGAAGGGCAGGCTTTATTCGACGCCTGATTCTTTTGCGGTTAATGCAGCGATCGCAGCGATCATCCATGGGTCGTTATTCAGTTCAGTAAAATCCGNTTCAGCGTCGACCCTAATCCCAGCCTCGATGCCGACGTTGTTAATGGCCTCGCCATTGGGCGAAAAGTATTCTGCAGTGGTGAGCTTAATCGCTCGNTTTAGCCCGAGTGTGGGCATGATGGTCTGCACCGAGCCTTTTCCGTAGCTGCGGGTTCCAACTAAAACAGCCCGTTGGTGATCGCGTAGCGCTGCAGCAACTACCTCGGACGCCGAAGCCGAACCGGCGTTAATAAGTACGGCGATGGGTTTGCCCGGCAAAACGTCATCTAAGGTCGCGCGGAATTCCTGCTGTGCCAGTTCACCGCGTAGTTTGCGTGTAGTTACTATTACGCCGCGATCAAGGAACAAGTCGGCCACCGCAACGGCCGAACTCAATAGTCCGCCTGGATTATTGCGCACGTCGAGTATCAGCCCGGCAATTGGTTGTATTCGGGCTAAGCGATCCAGTGCCGACAGCAGATCTGTTGCTGTGTTTTGACTGAATCGAGTCAGCCGAATGTATATCAGCCCTTGTTCCAGAGCGCGCGCTGTGACGCTGTCGATCGACAAACGTGCGCGCACGACGCGAAACGTTAGCTCTTTGGCGGGATCGCCACGTTCCACGGTGATGTCTACCGGCGTGCCGGGTTCCCCCTTGATAAGGGCAAGCAGTTGATTGATGTCGATACCTTCGGTAAGCGTGCCGTTTACCTTGCTCAGGCGATCGCCTGACTTTATGCCGGCGAGAAGAGCAGGACTGTTGTCCATCGGTGCGATTACTGTGAAGCGCTGATCCTGGTCGTCTATTTCAATACCAACGCCGCTGAATGCGCCCTCCGCGTCTTGTTGCAGTTGCTCAAATTGCACTGAATCCAAGAGCACTGAATAGTTATCGAGCTTCGCCAGAATGCCGTCGATCGCGCCTTGAGCCAAAATTGTCTCGTCGATATCCTCCACGTAGTGCTTGCGAATTTGCTGCAATGCTTGGCCGATATGGACTTCCGCCTGCTGCTCGGTAGGGTGTAAATGGCGAAACGCTACCACGCCTAGAATGATGCCACTGAGCATGCTCAAGAGCAGACAGGCCTGAGTTACTGGCGTTAATTGCGGCTTCGGTTGATGGTTGTTCATGATTGCTTAGCCGTTGGGTAATCAGCGTCGTAGCCAAACAGCTGGGTCTTTGGCCTCACCCTGATCTCTTACCTCAAAGTAAATTCCGCTCTGCCTTTGACCACCACTGTTGCCTGCTCGGGCCACGGGTTCTCCACCCTCGACCCAGTCACCTGGCTCTTTGAGTAGTGTCTCGGCGTTGCCGTACAGCGTCATGTAGCCGCTGCCGTGATCCACAATAGTCATTAAACCAAATCCCCGTAACCAATCTGCAAACACGACTCTTCCCTGGTAGACCGCCAATACAGTAGTGCCTACTTTGGCGTTGATGTTAATGCCGTGCCAAGTTAAGCGACCAGCGGCACGTTTGCTGCCAAATGCATTGCGCTGCTTACCCTTCACAGGGCGCATTA
>NHET02000064.1 GCA_002170355.2 Gammaproteobacteria bacterium TMED92 | reverse complement strand
CCAGCCAGTGGGTTGCGCGGCCAGCGATTTCGCCGTAACTGCGCCGCTGTTCAGCGTTTGCGCGCTTTTCAGCGAATTCAGAGATATCTGCTCCAGACACAAAAGATTTGCCACCAGCACCGCGCATGATCACAACGCGCACCGCATCGTCGTTCTGAAAGTGCTGCAAAATGTCGCCAACGCCTTGCCACATCTCCAGCGACAGAGCGTTGTGGCGTGCTGGGTTGTTAAAGGTCATCCAGCCGATGCCGTTGCTGTCCACATGCGCGAGCATACGTTGGGTATCTAACTGCAAGGTCATAGAAGCGAACTCCAGTGGTTGATGCAAAACCCCATGGTCTAGGTAGGGATGATATTTGGTTTCGCGTCTCAGCGCCTTATACTCGGGAGCGAAGGCGCAAATAATTTACGGCGCAGCACACTTTAATCGGGGGTTGGGATGGATTTTGCTTTAACAGACGATCAGGAGTTGATTCGTAGCGCGGTGGCAAAGGTCTGTGCGGATTACCCCGACGAATATTGGGCGGAAAAAGATCAAAGTCATGATTTCCCCTGGGACTTTTACGATGCCATGGCGGGCGCTGGCTGGATTGGTACGGCGATACCAGAGGCCTATGGCGGTAGTGGCATGGGCATCACCGAAGCCAGTATTGTGCTGGAAGAGGTAGCCGCAAGTGGTGCCGCAATGAACGGCGCGACACCATTACACCTGTCGATGTTTGGCATGGAGCCGGTGGTGAAATACGGCACGGAAGAAATGAAGCAAACCTATCTACCGCGCGTGGCAGCGGGAGAACTGCATGTTGCTTTTGGGGTCACCGAACCTGATGCCGGTACCGATACCACCTCGATTACCACCGCGGCCCGACGCGAAGGCGACCACTACATTGTTAAAGGGCGCAAAGTGTGGACTACCAAAGCGTTGCAATCTGAGCGCGTGTTGCTGTTGGTAAGAACTACGCCGCGCGATCAGGTAAAACGCCGCACCGATGGCATGACGTTGTTGCTAGCGGAACTGCAACGGGACGAAGTGACGATCTCGCCAATCGATAAGGTGGGACGTAATGCAGTGGCAACTTGCGAGGTGGTTTATGACAACTTGCCAGTCAAGATTACCGACCGTGTAGGGGAAGAGGGCAAAGGCTTCAGCTACCTCATCTCTGGTCTGAACGCCGAGCGCATCTTAATTGCCGCAGAAGCGCTGGGCATTGGTAAGGCGGCGCTGCGCAGAGCGGTCGGGTACGCTAACGAGCGGGTGGTGTTTGGCCGACCCATTGGTAAAAACCAAGGGGTAGCATTTCCTTTGGCCGAGGCCAAAATGCGCTTGGACGCTGCAGAGCTGATGATTCGCAAGGCTGCATGGATGCTCGATAACGGCCTGCCTTGTGGCGCTGAGGCGAACATGGCGAAGTGGCTCGCGGCAGACGCAGGTTTCATGGCAGCAGACCAGGCGGTNCAAACCCACGGCNGCTTNGGTTACGCTCGGGAATATCATGTCGAGCGCTATTGGCGCGAAGCGCGATTAATGAAGATCGCNCCNATNTCNCANGANATGATTCAAAANTTTGTNAGNGANCACGTATTGGAGCTGCCGCGTTCCTACTAATTTGTTTTCGANTCTTGTAACAAATGTGGGTTTGTCGGCGAAATACTACCGCTGGTCGGTACAACCCCTCTAGCCACNNATNNACTTGGCACATTGNTCNCATCCNAATTCACGGGNAGGCGCACGAGCGCNCACTGGAGGTATGTGNTGCAAGCAATTCAGGNAGCGTTAANNCANAACATTGCNCATAAACCAGCCANCGCTGGCGACACTGGGCAAAAGCAAAAGGCTTTGCGNGCGGTGCAACAGGCGGTGGTTGAAACTCGTAAATACCTTAGCAAAGGTTCTGCATCTGCAAATGATTTAGTCGTCGAAGCAGAAATCGCAGAACAATGGGCCCACGCGGCCAGTTGCTTAGGCGGTGTTGGTGAATGGTCGTTAGCGCATAAGTGCTTGGACAGTGTGCGATTCTGGCAACAACGAAACCCCTACGTTTAATTTTTTTTATTTTTGCTTTTAGCGGCGCCGCTTAACGCGGCTCTCACCCGTTGTTGCAGATACGGCACTATTTCTTGCTCCACTATTGGATTACGTTGTAACCACAGGGTATTGCGTGGGCTTGGGTGCGGTAGCGGCACAATTTTCTCTGCGTAGTTTCGCCAGTCANCAACAATGTCTTTCAGCGTAGAAGATGTACTTGGCTGTATATGCCAATCGATGGCGTAACGGCCAATGGCGACTGTCAATTGCACCTGCTGCAAATGTTCCAGCAATTGGGTGCGCCAGGTTTTTGCGCATTCTGGACGGGGTGGTAGGTCGCCGCCCTTACCTCGTCCTGGATAGCAAAAGCCCATTGGGATAAGCGCTATTTTTTGCTCGTCGTAAAATTCTTNTTTGCTAACGNCGAGCCAGCTCCGTAGCCTTTTTCCGCTTGGATCATTAAATGGAATGCCAGTGTTGTGCACNGCGGTTCCGGGTGCTTGTCCGACGACCAACACCTTTGCGTTTGGGTGAGCTTGCAGCACCGGCCGCGGGCCAAGAGGCAGTTGCAAGTGGCAGAGTGTGCAGCGGTCAATCTCCGAACGNAGACGCGCAAAGACTTTGTGCTCAGTGGTACTCATGGGCAGATAAGTATCTACAGCCGATAAAGTTCGGCTCTGTCCAGCAAGTTTTGCGCAAGACGCACGCTGGCCGCGTCTATCATTACCCCGTCCACAGCAATGGCGCCCTGGCCTAGCGCTAATGCTTGCTCGAAAGCAGCTTTTTGTTTGCGTGCTTCCGCAACCGCTTCGGCACTGGGCGCAAAGGTGTTCTGTAAAACGTCGACTTGGCTCGGGTGTATGGCCCATTTGCCGAACATGCCCAAGGTTGCCGCGTTGTTCGCCTCGGTTTGCAGTGTGTGCAAATCGTTAAAGTCGGCGTACGGNCCGTCGATTGGATCCAAGCCATTGGCATGACAGGCAGTGATGAGTTTATAGCGAGGGTAGTGCCAGATATCTGGTGGATAGTCGCCGGTGCTGCCAATCGCCGCCAAGCGCATGTGTTGACTCGCCGAATAGTCGCCCATACCAAAAATCAAAGATTCCAAACGATCTGACGCTGTGGCTATGCTTTCAACCTGCATTAAGCCGCGAACGTCCTCTATGAGCCCTTCAATGCCAATGCGGTGGCTGAAGCTAAGTTTTTGTTCNAACTGATCCAACAATAAATGTAAGAAGTGAATATCTGCCGCTTGGTTGGTTTTGGCCAACACTAGAGTGTTAATGTGCTGGCCAGCGCGAGTTATCAGTTCGATAACATCGTCATGGCACCAAGGTGTAGAAGTGGCATTGACTCGCACAGANACTGACNTTGTCTGCCAAGCGTGACCTGTCAATGCTTCAACAACCAAGTCTCGAGCCTGCACTTTGGCGTCTGGTGCTACTGCATCCTCAAGATCAATAACAATGCTGTCTACAGTAAGGCTAGCGGCTTTGGCCAACATCTTCGCTGAGCTACCGGGTACTGACAGTTGGCAGCGGCGCGGCCGTAGCGGCTGTGGGCGTGGTGTTTCTATTTGCAACATAAAGGGCGACTCACGGGGTGCTGTGAGTCAGCAAAAACTTACTCACAGCAGTGTTGAATCCTTGACTGTCTTCCATGTTAACACCATGCCCGGTATTCAATTTTACGACTTCAAGGTNGGCCATGTTGTCTNCCGCCCATTGCGCANGNGGCGCAANCCGCCGTTCTTTTTCGCCCCAACACATTAGCGCAGGTCTTAGGTTGTCGCACGCGACGTCGAGGATGTTGGTGTGAGGCATTGTGCCCAAGTACGCATTCGCCACGCCCACAGGCGACAGCAATGCAGCGTCAGCTAACAAAGCGTCATACACAGGCATTGGCAGAGTGTGGGCGCGTTTGGGATGCACAGGAATTCTCTCTATCGCTGCGGTGCCGCCAGCGATGATTTTGTCGACGCTTTTTTGCATTTTCTTACGCCAACCTTGCTGGGTGCTCAAGTCAGTGAAGGCTGAGGTTGAATTGGTAAAGATCTGGGCAATAACACGGTCGGAATAGTGATACGCGTAGTGCAAGGTCAGGCTAGCGCCGATTGAGTATCCGCATACGAACCAACGCGACGTGCCAATATCGCGGCGCACAAACTCGAACTGCTCAGCATAGTGCGCGGGTTTATATAGATTCTGATCCTCTGGTGCTGGCGAAGCACCGTGGCCCCAAAGGTCTACTGTGACGGGTTGGCATACCTTGCTGAGGGCGGCTAAATTAAGCATCCATTGAGCACTGGACGATAAAAAGCCATGGACCAGCAAAAGATAAGGTCCTTGTCCTGGATGCACGGTATAGCTTAGGCATGGCTTGGGGGGCGGTGTTGCTGCAGTATTGCCGTGAAAACTCATAAGCTTTCGCCCGGTTGCACAGATTAGCGGAATACTAGCACGGCGAATAAGAATGGCGCGGTATTGAAGGAGGGTTGGAAATGTACGACTTATTGATAAAAGACGGCACGGTAATAGACGGTTCTGGGGGTGCTGGCTATCGCGCAGACGTAGCGGTACAGGACGGCAGAATCGCCGCGATTGGACGATTGAATGGCAAGGCGCGGCAAACCGTTGATGCTGAGGGACATGTGGTTACCCCCGGGTTCGTTGATGGCCATACCCATATGGATGCTCAAGTGTTTTGGGACCCGCTTGGGTCGTGCTCCTGTTATCACGGGGTGACCAGTGTGGTCATGGGCAATTGCGGATTTACCCTGGCGCCGTGCAAACAAGAAGACGCTGACTTGGTGTTTCGGAACTTGGAGCGGGCTGAAGACTTGTCTCGCGACGCAATGCTCGAAGGTATTGACTGGACGTGGGAGACGTTTCCGCAGTTCCTTGATGCAGTGGATGCCCTGCCGAAAGGTATTAACTACGCTGGATACATTGGCCATTCAGCGCTGCGCACCTATGTCATGGGTGAGCGCGCGTTTGCCGAGGCTGCCACTGAGGACGATACGCGACGCATGCAGGCGGTAGTGCAAGAGGCTATGCATGCTGGTGCTGTGGGATTCTCGACATCCCGCACTTTCAATCACATTACTGCCGATGATCGACCGGTGGCCAGTCGTTTGGCGGAATGGGACGAAGTGCGCGCCATTGTGAACGCTGTGGGTGAAACCGGTAAGGGAATTTTTGAGATTGCCGGCGAAGCCCCTGGACGAGATCCTGAGCGTATCCGCGAATATTGTAACCGCCTACGCGATTTAGCTGTGGAATCTGGGGTCATTCAAACTTGGGGAATGTTCAGTGTGCGCGCAGCGCCAGATTTGTGGCGCCCGTATTTTGACCTGCTCGACGAGACCGCGGCAGCAGGGGGGCGCATGTTCGCCCAGGTACACAGTCGTGCATTATCGAGTTTGCTGTCGTTCGAAAGTTATACCCCGTACGACAACTGGGAGTATTGGTCCGACATACGCCAACTACCGCTGGCGGAACAGGCGGCGAAACTGCGTGATCCGGCGGTAAAGGCCAAGTTGGTAGAGATCGCTAGTCGCGAATACACCGGGCCGCGCATCGTCGGCGCGGAGGCTAGACCACCTCACTGGGATCACGTTTACCCAATGCAAGATATGGCGTTTGATGTTCCGTCTATGGGCGAATTGGCACGCCAAAAAGGCGTTAACCCAGTGGAGCTTATGATCGACATGGCGCTGGAACGCGACTTTAAGATGTTCTTTCGTCAGCCATTGGCAAACGAAAACCAAGATCATGTGTTAGAGATGATGCAGCATCCGCGTTCGGTAGTGACGTTTTCCGATTCGGGTGCTCATGTCGCGCAAATCATGGACTCGTCATTGCAAACCCATCTACTCAGTTATTGGGTACGAGAAAAGCAAGCTTTGAGTCTTGAAGCCGCTGTGCGCCAGATTACCTATGACACAGCGACCTTGTGGGGGCTGCACGACCGAGGTTTGGTGCGTCAGGGCATGATGGCTGATTTGTTGGTATTTGACCCAGACACCATCGGTGCGCGCCTGCCAGAGGTGGTTAACGACTTGCCTGCAGGCGCACGCAGACTTAAACAAACCGCTGATGGACTGAAGCATTCTATTGTTGCCGGTGAAGTAGTGCTTACTAACAATGAGCATACGGGGGCGGTGCCGGGGCGGCTTTTGCGCAGTTGACGCTTGCGCGTGGAAAAGGCCTAGGGCAACATGCGGGCCACGCACCCGTAGTTCAACTGGATAGAATACTTGGCTTCGAACCAAGGGGTTGCAGGTTCGAGTCCTGCCGGGTGCGCCACGCGAAAGCTGAAATTGGTTTGAGGGAAGCGATCGAAAGCTTACGTAAATTGATTAGCGGTCATTTCAATTTGCGACAGCAGGCAAAGCCGACCGGAACTAATAAGAGCTAACCAGAGCCAATCAAAGCCGTCTAAAGCTACTTTAAGTAAGAAAAGAGGCTATCGCCTCAACCAGCACATTACGCCTAACTCGCGGTACCTGGCCTATCGGCCAATCATGCGAGATTCAACTTAAAGTCAGGTCGCGCTGGTGCGCTTATGCTACCCTTTCGCACCGTTTTTTTGGAACCAATACCGTGAGCACCGAATTCAACACCATCGAAGAAGCTCTAATGGCCATCCGCAATGGCGAAATGGTGGTGGTCGTGGACGATGATGATCGAGAGAACGAGGGTGACCTAATCATGGCCGCGAGTAAGGCCACGCCAGAGGCAGTGGCGTTTATGATTCGGCACACCAGCGGCATTCTGTGCACGCCGATTCTTCAAGAGCAGGCCACCGCTTTGCACTTAGATCCTATGGTAGGGCGCAATGATGCGCCCATGAGCACGGCGTTCACGGTATCCATCGACTATAAGCAAGGTCTTACTACGGGTATTTCCGCCGAGGAACGTGCCGCGACGGTACAGGCGTTGACCAGTAGCAACGTTGCAGCCGATGATTTTGTTCGTCCGGGCCATATTTTTCCTTTAGTTGCGCGTCAAGGAGGTGTTTTGGTGCGCTCCGGACATACCGAGGCAGGAACCGATCTTGCCACTCTGGCTGGGCTTCCTGCGGTAGGTTTGCTTGCTGAATTAGTGAACGACAACGGCACCGTGCAACGCTTGCCTGAGCTTTTGGAGTTTTCGGCAACTCATGGCTTGAAGATCATTACGATCGCGGACCTCATCGCTTACCGGCAGCAGCGCGAAAAGTTAGTAGAGCGTAGTTTTGAATTAGCAGTTAAAACACCGATAGGGGACGCCAAGGCATTTGCCTACCGCACTCAGTTTGAGGACGCTGAACACATAGCGCTGGTGTTTGGTGACATTGCGGCCATGGACTCGGTGCCTGTGCGCATTCATCGCGAAAAATTGGTCGAAGATTTGTTTGGTGCTCAGGGCGATCATCCGACTAACGTTTTGGAAGCGGCACAAAACCGCATTCAAAAACTCGGCGGTGGGGTATTAATCTACTTGCGCACGGGTTTTGTTGGTGTACCGCACGAAAATCTGGCGTCGCAAAGCAAAGAAGAGGAACGGCGTAGCGAGTGGCTAGAGGTTGGCGTAGGCGCGCAGATTCTCAGAGACCTAGGGGTGAGCAAAGTCCGCCTGATTGCTGGTCGCGAAGTCGACTATGTGGGCGTTGAGGGTTTTGGATTGACGTTGGAGTCCACCGAAATCTTGTAAGCCTGGGTTACGCTTAGCGCCGATACTGGAACACCACTCGCTTACCTGGCGGGCCGACAAAAACAATGCGCACATCTTGGCTACGAATGTTGCAATTGCTGCAGCGCAAACGCTCGCGCACGGTGGTAATCGGGCAGTCCTCTCCTAATCTTTGGATGAGCTTTTCTATGCTCAATTGCACGCTGCGTTGGCAACGTTCGCATTCTGCATAAAGATGGAAGGACTCTCGTAAATCGTTCAGGCTGTGCATCGGTACTGGAGATGCTTGGCGCGTCAGCGCGGCTCCAGAACATACAAAAGTACTGTATAAATGTACACCATAAGTTGACAAAAATCGGTATCAATGGCGATCGCCGATTTGGAGGCGAGCGTGTCTAAACCCATAGCTATAACGTTAGGTGATGCAGCGGGCATTGGTCCTGAGGTGGTGCTCAAAACGCTGCTCAATGATCCACAGCCGCGCCATCCTTGGGTGTTAGTGGGCAGTCTTTGGAGTTTGCAACGTAGCGCCGAGGCGTTGCGCTTACCCATGCCAAAGATCGAGGAAATAAGCGCTATGCGCAACGTGAATGCGCCGATCAGCATATTGCAGCCGACAGCTACCGAGGCACCCAAGGACTTCTCTTTGGGCCGAGTTCAAGCAGCATGTGGTGGCTTAGCGGTGCGCTCCATAGAACTTGCGGCGACGGCGTGTATTGCCGGCGAAGCGGCCGCGATGGTGACCGCACCGATTCATAAGGAAGCCATCCATGCGGCCGGCTATGTTGATGACATTGGGCATCAAGAGATCCTTGCGCGACTCGCGGGAGTCAACCAAACCGCTACTATGCTGATGACCCCAGGGCTAAAGGTCGTGCATCTCTCTACGCATAAGTCTTTGGCTGAGGCAGTTAAGTTTGTGCGGCGTGACACGGTTCTGGGTAAGTTACGATTAATGCACGACACCCTTATTCAATGGGGTATGGCGCAGCCGCGTATCGCCTTGGCCGCGTTGAATCCTCATGGCGGCGAAGGCGGATTGTTGGGCAAGGAAGAGGTAGAGGAACTGACGCCCGCTGTGGCTGAGGCTGTTGCACTGGGTATTGATGTGACTGGCCCGGTACCGGCTGATTCGGTGTTTAACCGCGCTATTGGTGGCGAGTTCGACGTGGTTTTGGCGCTTTATCACGACCAAGGCCATATCGCGATCAAAGTGCATAACTTTCATCAATCGATCACCGCCACTCTGGGCATCCCCTTTGTTCGCACCTCTGTAGACCACGGCACCGCGTTTGATATTGCGGGCAAAGGTCTGGCTGATCCCACAGGATTGGCAGCTGCGATACGGGCGGCGGAAGCTATTGCACAGGGTCGTCTTACTTGAGCAGTTGCTAAGCGATACTCGCGTTTTTCCTCGGTATTGCTCGGTTTCGTTAGCTATGCGCCGGCATAGGACTATGGCACACTCAATGGCAACACGGTGACTTAAGCAACGCCACACCAAGGGGAGATTTTGATGAAAGCAGCGGTATTTCGTGAAGTAAACGTGCCGATGGAAATTGAAGAGATTTCGGTATCTAAGCCTGGCCCAAGAGAAGTGCTGATTCGCACTCAGGCTGCGGGCATATGTCACAGCGACATGCATTTTTGGAACGGCAGTTATCCGGGCAAAGTGCCGATGGTGCTAGGGCATGAGAGTGCGGGCATCGTTGAGCAAGTGGGCAGCGACGTGCACTACGTCAAGCCCGGGGATCGAGTCATTACCTGTCTGTCGGTGTTTTGCGGTCATTGTGAACAATGCCTGACCGGGCATTTGTCACTGTGCCAAGAACCAGAAACAAATCGGGGTCCAGAGCAGGAACCGCGCCTCAGCCAAAATGATCAAGCGCTGACACAGTTNGCACAGTTGGGATCTTTTGCGGAAATGATGTTGGTGCACGAACACGCNCTGGTGAAAATCCGNGAAGACATGCCCATGGCTCAAGCGGCTTTGATTGGATGTGGTGTNACCACTGGAGTCGGCGCAGTAATCCATACCGCTCAGGTTGAAGCAGGCTCCACGGTGGCCGTAATCGGCTGCGGTGGTATTGGTTTGTCAGCGATCAATGGCGCGGCGATTGCGGGTGCATCGCGGATTATTGCNGTNGACATGGTGGCTTCNAAATTAGACCTTGCACGTAAGTTTGGTGCTACCGACGTGGTCGACGCCAGTGATGGCGANGCGGTNGCCAAGGTCATCGAAATGACTGGCGGTGGCGTGCATTACTCTTTTGAAGCTATTGGACTCAAAGTGACCGCAGAGCAAGCATTTCAGATGCTGCGTATGGGCGGCACCGCAACGGTTATTGGCATGATTCCGCCTGGGCAGATGGTGTCTGTGCATGGTGTTGATTTTCTGTACGAGAAAAAGATCCAGGGTTCGATGATGGGTTCGAACCGCTTCCGTGTAGACATGCCGCGATTTGTCGATTTCTATTTGCAGGGCCGCCTACATTTGGACGACCTTGTTTCTCGACGCATCGCTCTAGAGGATATCAACGAAGGTATGGATGCACTGAATACCGGAGAAATTGCGCGCAGCGTAATCATGTTCGATTAAAGCGTCTTATTGGGGGGAGGAATATGCGCTGGTTGTCGTTTTATCGTTCGTCGCCGGACGCAAGTTTGGGACCGGCCTATACTCAGGCATCATTCGGCTACATCGTGCAAGCGCAGGATGGCACCGAGGGCGTTGTCGATGTCGCTGCACGCAGCGACTTTGGCACGTTGCGAGAAGCCATTGCTGCAAACGCTTTAGACCGTTTGGTAGAGCACTGTGGTGACCAAGCGGACTTGTCCCTAGACGGGTTACATTTCGCGCCCACTATTACTGACCCAAAGAAAATTCTTTGCGTCGGTCTCAATTACAAAGCGCATCAAGAAGAGACTGGCCGTGGTGGCGAGGGCGTGCCGACCGTGTTTGTGCGATTCGCAGCGGCGCAAATGGGTCATGGTGAGCCGATGGTCCGGCCTCGAGAGTCGGCGAGCTTAGATTTTGAAGGCGAAATTGCCATGGTTATTGGTCGTGGCGGTCGACGCATTAAGCGGCATCAGGCTATGGATCATGTGGTGGGGTTTGGCATCTACAACGACGGCAGTGTGCGTGAGTATCAACGCCAAACCAGTCAGTTCACCCCCGGCAAGAACTTTGCTAACACAGGAGGGTTCGGTCCCTGGCTGATGACTAAGGATGAAATCGGCGATCTGTCGAAAATGCAGATTACGACTCGCCTGAATGGCGCGGTCATGCAGAATGCGACCGCCGATTTACTCGTACACGGGTTCGACGAATTGATTGAGTTCTGTTCGACCTTTATCGATTTAGAGCCAGGTGATGTCATTGTTACAGGAACTCCAGGCGGGGTTGGAGCCGCACGCAAACCGCCAGTGTTTATGGATCAGGGCGATGTCATTGAGGTGGCAGTCGAGCCGATTGGGGTTTTATCGAATCCTGTTGTTAACGATCTGCAAAGTTAACACTGCTGGCGATGAAATTTGGTATCGGGCAGAGCGTACCNCGCACTGAAGACNNCCGTCTTATTACTGGCGCCGGACAATTTACCGACGACATTCAGTTGCCGGATCAACTGCACTTGCGGGTACTGCGCTCGCCCTACGCGCACGGNNGCATTAGCGAACTGGACATCAGNGCTGCACAGGCGATGGATGGCGTATNCGCANTCTACACCGCTAATGATATCCGGCAGTTNGGGCCGCTGCCTTGCCGTGCCCAGCTTANAGATGCCAGCGGCAATCCAGCATTCATTCCACGACGACCGATTTTGGCGGAACACTCCGTTTTATATGTGGGCCAGCCCATAGCCGCGGTGGTNGCGACAACTCGCAGTCAGGCTCAGAACGCGGTAGAAGCCATACTCCTAAGCGTCGATGAGCAACCGGCCTGTAGTCAGCCAGAATCGGCGTTGGACCCAGACACGCAGCCGTTGCATCCGGAACACCCAAATAACTTGTGCGTTCATTACCAGCTAGGTGACCCCGATAGCGTTGATGCATGTTTGGCAAACAGTGCGCATCAGGTGGTAGTAAAGCTTGTAAACAACCGCGTAGCACCAAGCCCGTTAGAGCCGAGGGCCAGCCTAGCAATACCAACAGAGAATGGTTTAACACTGTATAACCCAAGTCAGGGTGCGGTGGCACAAAAGGCGGTATTGCGCAGCGTGTTCAAGCACGCGGATTTGGCGTCGTTACATGGTGACAACGACATTCGTGTGATCTCGCCAGATACCGGTGGCGGTTTTGGTATCCGCGGTGAAATTTCCGCTGAAGCGTGCTTAGTGCTATTNGCCGCAGACGCGCTGAATCGACCGGTGCGTTATTTGGGCGATCGCTCCGAGATGTTTGTGGCGGACTCCCATGGTCGAGACAATCTAACCACAGCAACAGCGGGGTTTGATGCTTTAGGCAATCTGACCGCCTTGCGAGTAGCAACCACAGCTAATCTCGGCGCGTACTGTAGCGCCGTCGGGCCCTTTGTGCCGACCATGGCGGGCGGGCGGATCGTGGGTTCGGCCTATCGTATTCCTGCAGTCCACCACTCTGTTCGCTGTGTGTTCACCAACACGATGCCGGTTGCGGCTTATCGAGGTGCTGGACGCCCAGAAGCTTGCTATGTCATGGAACGGGTTATGGAACGTGCGGCTCGTCAGCTTGGTATTGACTCGGTAACGCTACGCAAACAGAACTTCATTCGGGCCAGCGAGATGCCCTATACCTTACCGTCTGGGGTCGTAATGAGCAGTGGTGAATTTGCCGAGACGTTAGATATGGCGCTGCAGCAGGCCGATTGGCACAGTTATCCGCNACGCCTGGTCGAAAGTAAAGCACGCGGCCGGCTGCGCGGNATNGGACTTGGCTACTACATAGAGTCCAGTGGCGGAGGCGTCGAAGAAGAGGCGCGCATAACGGTACGAGAAGACGGCAAAATTGATGTGGTGGTGGGTACGTTTTCCCATGGNCAGGGGCATCGAACCACCTACGCGCAGATTTTGAGCGAGACCTTGGCGGTGGACTTTGAGCGCATAAATATCNTTCAGGGCGATACCGATGTTGTAGGTTTTGGCGGCGGCACTGGCGGCTCTCGTTCCTCGCAGATGGGCGGCATTGCAGTGCAACGGGCNGGCGCTGGAATAGTCGATGAAGCAAAAACCATCGCCAGTGAAATGCTCCAGGTGGCTATCGCGTCGGTGGATTACCGGCAAGGCGAGTTCGTCACGAGCGAACATGATGCCAAGGTCACATTAGCGCAAGTCGCCGCCGCCGCCAGCACGCAACAATTTGGCAGTAGTGGATTGCAGACCACTGTGCGTTACAACCGTGGCGAGGGCTTTACCTTTCCCAATGGTTGCCACGTCGCGGAGGTAGAGGTGGATCCNGACACCGGCGTTATCGATATCGTGAATTACTCTGCCACAGATGATTGTGGTCGGGTAATAAATCCTTTGTTGGCCAGAGGGCAGGTGCATGGCGGTGTGGTGCAGGGGTTAGGGCAAGCGTTGTATGAGCATGCGGTGTATGACGATGACGGCCAACTGCTGAGCGGTAGTTTTATGGACTACGCTATGCCGCGGGCAGATCAAGTCGTGGATGTAGCGGTCGAGTTTAACGAAGTATTAGATCCGAATAATGATCTGGGAGTGAAAGGCATTGGTGAGNGCGGCGCGTGTGCGGCACCNTCTGCCGTGGTCAATGCAGTGCTGGACGCGCTGTCCAGTCGAGGGATAGAAAACATTGATATGCCCATGACCCCTATGCGGGTCTGGCAGGCGCTGCGACAAGCACAGAGCTGAACGCGGAAAATAGGGGGAATTATGAGCAGTGAATTTACCGGAGCAGACTTAATCGCTGATGCGCTGGCGCAGCTTGAAGTGGAGCATGTATTCGCCATTGTCAGCATTCATAACATGCCGATGCTTGATGCGATTAATCGCCTTGGCAAAACTAAAATTATTGATGTCCGCCACGAACAGGCGGGCACCCATGCTGCCGACGGCTACGCCCGGGCAAGTGGTAAGTTGGGTGTAATGATCGCGTCTACTGGTCCAGGAACATCGAATACCGTCACCGGTTTGTACGAAGCGCAGTACGGCTCCTCGAGGGTTATGGTCATCACCGGTCAAGCTGAAACAGCGTTTTACGGTAAAGGCTTAAGCTATGTGCACGAAGCAGAAAACCAAGTACCGATGCTCGCCAGCGTCTGCCGAAGAGTAGAAAGCCCGCGCCACATCGATCAGCTGGGAGCTGCATTCAACGCGGTGGTAAACGACATGTTCACCGGACGCGGCGCACCAGGGGCGCTGGAGATTCCCATAGATCTTCAATACGCCGCAACAAGTCGGACCGAGGTCATGCTGCCTAAAGCGCAGCAGTTTCAGCCCGACCCTGCGCAACTGCAGCAAGTGGTGGAGAAATTAGCCGGCGCGCATAAACGCATTATTGTTGCTGGCGGTGGGGTGATTGCGGCCGGTGCGCACAAAGAACTACAAGCCTTGGCCGAGCAGCTGGACGCACCGGTGGTCACTACCGTTGATGGACGCGGAGTGATACCAGAGACCCATCCGTTGTGCGTAGGTAACTATTACAATTCGGCAGGNATGTACAACGCGTTACTCGACGCTGATTTAACACTGGCGATTGGCACTAAGTTTGCGGTNGGTGTGGACGGACAGTTCGCGGCTCAAACCCCACCCGGCGAATTAGTGCACATCGACATAGACGGCAACATGATTGGTCGCACCCACACCGCAGACTTGGGCCTGGTAGCAGATGCCAAACAGGCGCTTACTGGCATCAACGCGAATCTGCAAACGTTCTCGCCGAACGACAGCCAATTCAATGATGGCATCTGGCAGGCNCGNGACGGTGTGCGCGCCGCCATGCGCTCACGGCTTGGCGACGATTGGCCGCGCGTTATGGACTGCATTCGCGAAAAGCTGCCTGCGGACAGTGTCTTTGTGCGTGATCAGACCATTTCGGCCTACAACTGGGGCAATCAGCAGTTCCCTATTTTAGCGCCGCGTACCTCAATCAATCCGACCTCGGGAGCGATAGGTCCAGGGTTTCCGATGAGCGTCGGCGCGGCCATTGCCAGCCAACGTAAAACGTTGGTGATCCATGGCGACGGTGGTTTTATGTTTCATGCAACGGAACTGGCAACTTGCGCCCAGTACCAAGTGCCGCTGATCATTTGTGTTTTTAATGACTCTGGCTACGGAGTACTACGTTGGTTGCAACAAAACCGCTTCGGGCGAATTAACGAAACGGATNTAGGCAAGGTGGCTTTCGCACAAATGGCCCATAGCATGGGGGTACCAGCACAAAGAGTTACCAGCGTCGATGAGTTTGCCGTGGCCATGGACACGGCGCTGAGCACAATCGGCCCCTATTTGATTGACATCGATATGGAACACTTTGCGCCCATGGAGATTTCAGTAATGCCTAAACAAAAGGCTGAAGTTGATCTAAAAGGCTAGCCATGTCGTTGCGGCTAGAAAAACCATGGTTGTCCGGTGTGCAAGCGTTGCGTCAAGTGCGTGGACAAATGGGGGTGTATCAATTGGCTAAAGACAGTGGCGAAGTGATCTACATGAGCTACGCCGGCGGTCGCAGCCTTGGTGGCCTGAGAGGCGAAATAACCCGTGGCCTGTCGCAACACCCACAGGCGACACAGGTGCGGTTTGAAATCACCACCAGCTATTTGAGTCGCTATAAGGAACTACTGATGGTGCATCAAGCGGATCACGGCATCTTGCCAAATCATGATCCCAAAGTGCGGCTAGGCAGACTTAGCCCTGCAGGAGGCCCCAGTAATGGATCTTAATCTGACCCCGGAACAAGAGCTGATCATTGGCATGGTGCGGCGTTTCGTACGCGAGGAAATCGTGCCGCTAGAACAAAACCTAGACCCAGACGCGGACGAGTTAGCAGAGTCGGATCGCCTACGTCTGATCGACAAAACCAAAGAGATGGGCCTATATGGTTTAGACATTCCGCCAGAATATGGTGGCCCTGATATAGATCTGGTGACGCGCACGTTGCTCGCTGTCGAGATGGCGCAGCATCGCGCGGGACTGTATGCGCCGTGTTACGGCACCTTTGGTGGCGCCGGGCTGGCCCAGTTGTTTGAAGCTACCGATGCGCAAAAGGAAAAGTATTTGTACCCCACGCTGCGTGGCGAGAAACGCGGATTCTTTGGATTGTCTGAGCCCTCGGGTGGGTCAGATCCGGCCCGCGCGATCCAAACCAAAGCAGCACGTGACGGTGATGATTGGATCATAAACGGTGGCAAACTTTGGATCAGTGGTGCGGACAAGGCAGATTTTGGCTTGGTCTTTGCGCGTACCGACAGCGATCAAGGTCGCAACGGCGTAACGTGTTTTATCGTCGATACCGATCAACCGGGTTTCTATGTGCGCAGAATAGTGCATACCTTGCGCTCCGCCCATTACGCCACCGAGTTGCAATTCGAAGATCTTCGCGTACCCAACAGTAATGTNCTCGGTCAGGTAAACAAAGGCTTTGCCATCGCCAACGACCGGCTAACTCGACAACGCATTCCCTACGCAGCAGGTTGNATTGGTGTGGCTATAAANGCCCAAGAGATGGCGNTNGANTATGTNCCCCANCGCGAAACNTTTGGNGCNCCCTTGTCCACGCGCCAGTCGATCCAGTGGATGCTAGTAGACAACGACATCGACATAAAACAGTCACTTTGGATTACCGTAGAAGCNGCCGCCAAAGCACAGCAAGGCGACTCGTTTCGCAAAGAAGCGGCAATGGCCAAGCTGGTTGCGACCGAGGCCGGTGGTCGCGTAGTCGACCGCTGTATGCAAATGTTTGGCGGTTTGGGGGTCGCTAAAGATTTACCGTTTGAACGCTGGTTTCGAGAAATGCGTATCCGCCGGATTGGCGAAGGTCCCAGCGAAGTGCAGCGGCATGTGATNGCTAGAGAGCTTTTGGGGGCGTCATTNCGCTGACGTGGTAGATAACGTCTGCCTTATCATCGGAAATGAGCAGCCCGCCGTCTGCGGTGGGTAGCACATCGTTGGGTCGACCCCATGCGTTCTCACCCTCGAGCCAACCGGTAATGAACGGTTGGTAAGTTGGGCTCCCGCTAGCGTCGAAGGTCGCTACGCTGATTTGATAGCCGACTTTCTTGCTGCGATTCCACGAGCCGTGCTCAGCGACAAATAGCGCATTGTGGTAGCGTTCAGGAAATTCACCGCCGTGATAAAAGCTCATACCGACAACCGCAGCGTGGGCCTGCACGCGTATTGCGGGATCCACAAAGGTCAGCCTCTCAGCGTTTGGGTGATCGCCAAATTCTGGATCCTTAATACGGCTGCCGTCGGGAGCTGAGTGCACGAAGGGATAACCGTAATGCAGTGCGCTTGTGGCGTTAGCAGGGATGACATTCAATTCGTCATTGGGTATGTCGTCGCCCATCATGTCGCGGCCGTTATTACTCACCCACAGATCGCCGCTGCCGGGCTGCCAGTCAAAACCAACTGAGTTGCGTATGCCGTGGCCAATGATCGTGGTAGCGCCGGTGGTTGGATCCATCCGCAGCATAGTTGCAAATCGCGGGTCTTCGGAAAGGCAAATGTTGCACGGTGCGCCCACAGGCAAATAAAGCTGTCCATCTGGGCCGGCTTTGAGGTATTTCCAACCGTGGTGGCGTTCNCTGGGCAGACGATCAGTGATCACGGTCTTTAGCGGATTNGGTTTTAGCTGTTGGTCGATGTTGGCAACCTTNTATACCGTAGACACGGCAGCGATGTAGAGGTCGTTGCCNAGCACGGCCACACCACTGGGCATCCGTAATCCCTTATAAAGAGTCACAACCCTCGGTTTTTCGGCAAAAGGCTCAATCACTGCGTAGACCTTGCCGGCCCTGCGGGTGCCAACAATCAGGTGACCGTCTGGGGTCATAGCCATCTGCCGCGCGTTTGGCACAGCAAAGGGCAAGGTCTGTATGTTAAAGCCCGGAGGCGTGTTAAGACGTGGGTCCGCTTGGGTCACGCTGGAAGCGAGCGCTGCCAGCAATACTAGTATCGAGAGTGTTGGTTGTTTCATGATTAAACTGTCGCAGAAAGGGCGCGGCAGCTCAATCCAGCGTGAACGACGCTGCTGAGTGTCGAATCATGTTCCAAGGTGTATTTGCACTGACGTCCCTTGGCTTGTCCAACGCTTTACCGCACAGTGGCACCCATGAGCCAAGGGTTACTTACAGAGCAAATCAAAGACGCCATTCAAGAAGCCTATCGCACTTGGCTTGGGGCGCGAGATTTCAAACCGCGTCGCGGCCAGCGCGAAATGATCGCGCAAATCGCGCGCAGCCTTGGGCAATCAGAAACTCGCCTATGTGCGGTGGAAGCTGGCACTGGTACCGGCAAAACAGCGGCGTATTGTTTGGCGGCCATCCCTCTTGCCAGCAGCATTGGTAAAACGGTAGTTCTCAGCACGGCCACGGTAGCGTTGCAAGAACAGGTAGTTTTGCAAGACTTGCCCGACTTAAAGCAGCGCGCAGGTTTGTCTTTTAGCGTCAGTTTGGCGAAAGGTCGCGGACGCTACATGTGCTTGAAGCGCTTAGACGATCACCTGAAATATCAAGATCAACAAGAAATTCCGATTTTTGATGTCAGCGGCGAAGACTTCTCGGTGTTGTACCAAGAAATGCTCAATCGTTACTCCCAGGGCAGTTGGGACGGTGAGTTAGACAGTTGGGTGGAGCCGCTACCTGACGGCGCTTGGAGCGGAGTCACTACCGATCATCGGGGTTGCAGTAACAATCGATGCTCGTTTTTTAAGCAGTGTGCGTTCTTTCGAGCGCGCAACAGTCTGGAGGGTTCAGATGTCATCGTGGCCAATCACGATTTGGTGTTGGCGGATCTAGCGCTCGGCGGTGGGGCGGTCTTACCGGCGCCAGAGGATTGTATTTATGTCTTTGATGAAGCTCATCACCTGGCGGAGAAAACGCAAAACCACTTTGCCAGTTCGGCGCGCGTCCAAGGCACCCTGCAATGGTTCGACAATGTGAATAACGTGCTCGGCACCGCGACCCAGCGTTTCGCACGGCCCGCGAATTTGGTTGGGCTGAGCACCACCGTCGCGAGCGAAACCGCTGCCTTGGGCGACATTGTCACCGACCTGTCGCAAGCCTTGTCGCTGCTGCCGCTGGAATCAAGAGATGAGGAGCGGGAGATATATCGCTTTCCGCTCGGCGAAATACCGCCAAACATCGCAGAACTGTGTGTTAACGCACTCCCGGGCATGGACAAGCTGTGCGATAACATAGAGCGTTTTCATGAGTTGCTTAGTGATGCGGTCGCGGGCAACCAAGACTGGGATAACGCGTTCGAGGCGGAAGATTGGCTGCTGCCAGTGGGCCAATTGCAAAACCGTGCTTTGGCAACGCGAACGTTGCTGCAAGACTACGCCCAGGGTGTTGAGCAGAGTCACCGTTGCGCGCGTTGGGTGANTCGTAACCAATATGACACAGACATGGTCAGTGCGCCCATTGAGCCAGGACACATCCTGCAAGAGGTACTGTGGCATCGCTGCTTTGGTGCGGTTTGCACTTCTGCAACGCTCACCGCGCTGGGCAGCTTTGAGCGTTTCTTAGAGCGTGCTGGTTTGCCACCAGACACCCCCGCCGCGAGCATTGCGAGTCCGTTTAACTATCCAGAGATTGCTACCTTTCATGTGCCGTTTATGCNATCNGACCCTCGGGACTTTGACGCGCACAGCGAAGAAGTAACCGCACTGCTGCCGAGTCTGCTCGACCGCGAACAGTCGGCATTGGTGTTGTTCACCTCGTGGCGTCAACTTAACGCGGTGGTTAAGGCGTTACCCGAAACAGTTGCTGCAGGGCTGTTGGTCCAAGGAGATGGCAGTAAGCAAGCGTTAATTACAGAGCATCGGAGACGTATTGACGAGGGCCAACGATCGCACTTAGTAGGTCTGGCGAGTTTTTCTGAGGGCTTAGATTTGCCCGGTGACTATTGCCGACATGTGATCATCGTCAAGTTGCCGTTTGCCGTTCCTGATGACCCGGTTGACCAGGCGATTGCAGAGTGGGCCGAGGCGCAGGGCCGTAATGCCTTTTATGAGATATCTGTTCCAGACGCGGCGCTAAAACTTGTGCAAGCGTGCGGTCGACTGATTCGGCACGAACGCGACTATGGCACGGTAACGATGCTGGACAAACGCATTGTCACCCAACGTTACGGGCGTGCCTTGATCGAATCGTTACCGCCGTTTCGGCTGGACATTGCAGCGGCGGATTGACCCTTTACTTTAACGCCGTCGCTGTCGTCAGTAACTTACCGGTGGTCGGAACCTCTGCAAATTTCCCTTGGCTGTAAATCAACACGCTTTGCTGTGAAAGACGCTTTTGCAGATCGACAAAAAACGCCAACATGTCGTCTTTGCTGAGTTTCGCCACCGCAGTCGCAATTTGTTCGCGGCTGTCCAGGGTGTAGTGCTCGTCGTAGATATCCTGCCAATAGCGTTGGCTNCGTTCGCTAAGGTTCTTGTCAGATTCTGTTAATCGATTAATTAGGCCGCTCTTCTGCTGGTCGAACTCTGCATTGCTCAGCGCTGGCCAGGCGTCAATGTATTGCTGCATGAATTCCTGAGTGGCCTCCTCCACCGCCAGAGCGCTGGCAACTGGAGATTGCACCAAGAAAATATTGCCGCCGCGTTTTTCCAAGCGTCGTGGTCCGGCACTGACCACATAGCCAAGTTGTTGCTCGGTGCGCAGGCTAGAAAAATAAGCCGATCGTAATAACTGGCCCGCCAGTCCACTCTTTGCTCTGCTGGCAAAACTGTCATCGGCGTCTTGAACGTAAATCAACAAGGTCGAGTCGTTGTGGTCAACGTCGACATCTAAGCGCAGAGCCTCGGTGAGTTCGGCAACCTTTGGGCGCACCCTTGACACCGCCTGAGGCTGAATCGTTGCCGTGACATAGTCGCGCAGTTGTGCGGCATCAGCCTCGGTCACGTTACCATGCAAGGCGGCGACCACACCGACCGTTTGCAGTCGTTCATCGCGCCATTGCATGAGGTCTTGCAAGGTAATGGGTTCCAGCGCGTCCGCTAGGGTGGCGGCAGGCCAACTGCTAGATACCATCACGTCGCTCAGAGCATCAATGGCTTGGGTATACGGTTTGTCCTTAAGACTGTTACGCCAGTCTTTTATCAGGCTGCGCTTAAGAGTAGTGAAGCGTTCGGAGCTGATATCGGCGCCAAACAGTTGCTCCAGCACGGTAGCCAACAGAGGCATCTGCTTGTCTTGGTAGCCATTCACAGACACTGCGAAACCGCTGTCAGCCACACCTATGGAGTAGCCGAGTCCCGCCAGGTACGCGGGATACACCGTTGTGCTCAAAGTGTCGTCCACTAGGCGTCGGTAAAGCACTGCTTGCGCTCGATCCGTCGCGCTCATAAAGCCCTCGGGAACGAGCATACCCAAGGTCATGTTTGCTCTAGGTGTGCCGAAATCAGTATCCGTGTCGAGCCACAGGGTTAGCGCTGGTTGGTCCATGAAGCGTTGCATCGCTTTGTCGTCGGCGACCACCAGCTCGAGTTTTTCCGGTAGGTATGGGTTTGCCTTGGGCAGACTCAGCGGCGAGTTGTTGACCGCTTTACGCGCCAGCTTACCGCGACTCAAGGTATACGGTACCTGGAACCATGGCTCCATCTGTTGAGTTGCCACATCCGGCGCAGTGATTTCTAGCAACACATTATTTGGGCTTAAATAACCAAGAAATTGCTCAATCAGAGCTGGGTCGAAGGCTTCCATCAAGTAGGGCGCTACGAGCAAATCTTCGGCCGGAAACAAATCCAGCCGCGGTGCCATTTGGTAGACAAAGCCTACGGTTGATCCTTGCTCTTGGAAGCGAAAGCCTAGCTCAGCGACGGTTGCCTGCTCTTGATACAGCCATGCTTGTGGTGGTTGTGCGCGCAGCATGTCGAAGTATCTGAACACCAGATCGGTGATCTCCTCCACGTGCTCACGACCCGTATCGGTTAGCTCAATGTTGATAGTCATCAAGCTGGTATTGCGATCAAAATCTTGGCTGCCAGAACCGAGGCTTTCGATCCAGCCGTTTTTGTTTAGCAGTTGATGCAGACTACCTTCGCCCTCGTGTCCAATGAGATTACTGAGATACTGCTCGGGTTTGTTTCGATAAACGCCGAGAGTGCTGGGGATAGGAAAGTTGAAAGCCAGTCGGTAGGTGTCTTTAAGTGTTTGCGAAGTGAGTACAGCGGGCAACTGAGCGGCGGTAAAGGCCGGCACCGTGGGGTAGCTTGGACCAATATCGCGGTTGGGAATTTGACTAAATAGAGGCGTCACCAGCGCCTCCAATTCGTCGAGGCTCTGATTCGCCAACACCACCAAACCCATTTGATCCGCTGAGTAGTGTTCTGCAAAAAAGTCCATTAAGTCGGCCCGAACATCGCCGTCCAGGGTGTCCAGTGAGCCGATGGTGAAGCGTGCGCCAGGATGCTCCGGGTTGAGTGCAAGCTTGCTGACCATATACCCGCGCCAACCGTCGTCTTTGATTTGCATCTGATACTCAGAGTGCACGGCGTTTTTTTCGCGCTCGACGTATTCCGGTGACAATAAAGGATCGATAAAGAAGTGGCCAAAGCGATCCAAACCTTCGTTAAAGGCGGAATTTTGGATACCGAAAAAGTAATTTGTATGATCCTGGGCGGTGTAGGCGTTAGAGGAACCGCCGTTGGCAGTAATGTACTGTTGAAAACTATCCACCTCGGGGTACTTTTCGGTGCCGATAAACAGCATGTGCTCAAGGAAGTGCGCTAGCCCTGGTCGATCTTCGGCTTCGTGAAAACTACCCCGATAGACCGATAGCGCAGCAGCGGCCTGATCGGCCTTTGCGTCGGCAACCAACAACACTTTGAGCTTGTTGGCTAACACCAAATACCGATATTGCCGTTGATCGTTGGGGCTCTTACGCACCTCAGCCCGTTCGACAACGGCTGCTGATGTGGTAGCCGGGTCGAATTCAGACGTTGTGCTTTGGCAGCCAGCAAGTCCAAGCAAAACCACGATGGACAACATGAGCGTTAATGGTTGGGTTGGCGATTTTGAATTCACGGGTATTCCTTGTGCGTCGGTGTTGAACGAGCCGGTCTGATGGCGTAATGATAATTGAAGAGACTGGGTTGTGTAGTAAATGTAGTGAAGATGAAGCCGTTGCGTCACAGTTGCTTGATGGGCCGCCGCGTTTGTCCAGCCCGGGTTCTGGATGCGTTAAGCTATAGGTCGTCAACGAGACCTTCTGCATGAATCCGCACCAACTCACAACGTTATTGAACTCGCTACCCGCAACTCACGCGGGCCATCCCCGGCAGGCTCAGCCAGCCGTCATAAACCAACGCTTTTGGCAATGGACAATGCTGGCGCAAGCGCTGGCACCGGCGTTGTTGTCGCGCAATCGGCGGATTGTGGCCATCTCGGGCAGCCAGGGATCTGGCAAGTCCACCCTGGCGAGAATTCTGGTGGAGCAGCTTCATGCGTTGGGTAAAACTGCTGCCTGTGTATCTCTAGACGACTTTTATCTGCCGAAGCAGGCGCGTGCAAAGCTCGCACAGGAGGTGCATCCGTTGTTGGCAACCCGCGGCGTGCCCGGCACCCACGACAGCTCGCGGTTGCGTCACTTGCTTGAGCAGTTTGGGTCAAACAATGGTCTGGTAACTGTGGATTTACCTGCGTTCGATAAAGGCCTGGACGATCGCGTTGCAGACATCCAGGTGCAAGCCGAGTTGCTCGTCGTCGAAGGATGGTGTTTGGGAGTGCAGCCACAAGACGCCGCGTCGTTACAACATCCCGTCAATGATCTGGAACGGGCAGAAGATACCCATAGCACATGGCGCCGCTGGAGTAACAAGCAGATCCAGCAGCATTACCTACCGCTGTGGCCACTGATCAACGAATGGATATTGTTACGACCACCAGGGTTCGCCCAGGTTCAACAGTGGCGTAGACAACAAGAATTGGATCTACCCAGCGATCAGCGTATGAACGAGTCGACGCTGCAGAGATTTATCCAGCACTATCAACGGCTGACCGAATGGCAGTGGCAACATCCTATCAAAGCTCCCGGATTACGCGTTGAGTTAACCCCCGATCATGAAATTAAAGATATTCATTCTCTGAAAGAAAACAGCGAGCTATTCAGCTTCGGTTCAGACAAGCCAGCGTAGTCTTATGCGCGCAACTGGCGAGTTTCTGGATATCAGAAACTCGCTGTAGCTGTGCACTATCTGCCTGCGGCGGCGAAATAATCCGTAGTCGCACAGCCGCACAAGTAATAGTTAGTAGTTGCTCGAACAACAGTCGCATAAGGAGATTTTTATGAATCTGTCAGGAGCTACCCGGTCCCCCAGTACCGCTAATCGATGGTTACAACTTGCTGGGATATTTTGTTGCATCGTGCCGGCGCAAGTGTCTTTAGCCGATAACGGCTATGCACAGGCGCAGGTTATTGCAGTATCGCCACGCTACGAGACGGTAACCTACAGCGAGCCGAGAGAAGAATGTCGAATGGAGCGGGTCGCTTATTCGCATGGCAGCAATAAGTCCTCAACTCCAAAACTCATTGGCGCGCTGATCGGTGGCGCCTTAGGTAACGCATTGGGAGCCAAGCGACCGAATAAGCAAGTTGGTGCCGTTGTCGGTGGCGTTTTGGGTTATTCAATTGGCAAAGATATTGCCAGGCATAACAGTCATCATCGTGGCGAGGTGCGGTACCGCCAAGAAGAGGTCTGCGAAGTGTTTTACGATCAGCGACAGGAGCAGCAGCTAAGCGGATATGACGTAACGTATGAATATGGTGGTAAAAGCTACCAGGCTCTTTTGGATGAGCACCCGGGCGCGACAATTCGGGTAAAAGTTCGGGTTAGACCTGCATAGGCGCAGATACACCCGCACAGCCCAAAATTTAGACCTTTCGTCGGAAATTTGCGCCTGTTCAATATTTTTGGGGTCAAATGTTCACCAAGCAGATGCGCACGTCATTCTTCTTGCTCCCCCTCCCCAATGTGCGCATCTGCTTTTTTATCTCACCACGATTTGGTCGACAGCTGCGCTTGTGCATTTGCTCAAGAGCGTGGGGTATATTGTCGCTATGAACAAAACCCTGCAGAACTGTTTATGGCTGACGCTGCTGAGCGTGCTTTGCAGCGTTGCCTTCGCCCAAGAACGACCAAAGAAACCCGCTTTGACCAAACCGGAACGCTCGTCGATCAGTACACGACTGGTCACGTCGCCGCAGGCAGGCGCTGGGTCAGGCGTGACGCTGCGCCAGGCCATGGCGCTGGCGCGCGAAAATACCGGGGGGCGAGTGTTGTCTTCCAAGTCGTTTAATGGCGGCAAGCCAGGTGCGCAACTGCACCAAATTCGTTTGTTGGTAGATGGGGAACGTGTGATTACCGTCGTGGTGGACGCTAAAGGCACAGTGCGTAGGCGTTGATGTTTCATGCGTATATTGGTTGTTGAAGACGATTGCGCGTTGCGCCAACAGCTGTGCGAGCAACTGACCAAAACGGGTTATGTGGTCGATGCGGCAGGCGATGGCGCAGAAGGGGAGTATTTGGGTCGTGAGATTGCGTTCGATGCCGCGGTTATAGACCTTGGGTTGCCGCAATTAGATGGCCTCGAACTGATTCGACGGCTGCGCCAAGCGCGCCAGACGTTTCCCATCATCGTGTTAACCGCGCGGGGCCATTGGCAAGACAAAGTCCACGGTCTAGAGGCAGGCGCGGACGACTATTTAGCAAAACCTTTCGAGATGCCCGAGTTGTTGGCGCGGTTGAACGCGCTTATCCGTCGTGCTGCCGGCTTCGCGTCTTCGCTAATTGCGGTTGGGGCGCTGTCTATAGACACCCGGCGGCAGCAGGCGGTGTTGCATGACAAGCCGCTGGAACTCACCGCCTTTGAGTACCGAGTCCTCGAATATTTGATGTTGAACACCGAACGGATAGTTTCCAAAAGCGAGCTTACAGAGCATTTGTATGCCCAGGACTTTGACCGTGACAGCAATGTAATCGAAGTGTTTGTCGGCAGGCTGCGCAAAAAAATAGAGCCACTAAAACTGATTCGCACCGTGCGTGGCCAGGGATATCTGGTCAGTGTGGCGCAACATTCAAGCGCCGCAGATGCTTGATTCGATTCAGCGCCGTTTGTCGTTGACTACAAGCTTAGTGTTGCTGGTTTTTCTGACCATGACGGGGTTATTACTGGACAATATCTTTAAGCAGAGTGTGATCGACGCTGCGCAACAGCAGTTGCAGCTTGTGATCTACTCGTTGATGGGTTCCGCCAGCGAAGATGAGCGTCAGCTTCGATTCAGCGATAGCCTCGCAGAACCTAGATTGACCCAACCTGATTCAGGCTTATATGCGCTTGTAAGCAACAGTCAAGGGCAGATCTTGTGGCGCTCACGTTCCGCAGTGCTCTCCGGGATATCACAAAAGAACCTTACTGCGTTTACTCCCGGAGTGTTTATTTTTGAGCAATGGCAGCAAGACAAACCGCGCTATAGTTTAAGCCACTCGGTTACTTGGGAAGGACTGCAAGATGAGGGCGTGACGTTTACTGCCGTCACTGACCAAGGACCCTATTTAGAGACCATTGCAACTTTCCGTCAAAGCTTAAGCTTTGGCTTTGGCAGTGTTGCTGTGATTTTTGTTTTGGTGCAGTTTTTGGCATTGCGTTGGGGGTTAACACCGTTGTTGCGGATGCAAAAAGAAGTGCTGGACTTACAGCGCGGCAGGCGGCAGCAGCTCAGCGACGGTTATCCCAACGAGTTGCAAGAACTGGCATTGCAGCTACAACATTTCGTCACGCAGGAACAAAATCAGCGACGGCGTTATCGGCAAGCGCTAGACAACTTAGCGCACAGCTTAAAGACTCCTTTATCAGTAATTAGCAACGCGATGGCGGATAAACAGCCGTCTAAAACATTGCTGCAAGATCAGGTTGTGCGCATGCAAGATGTGGTTAACGGTCAACTGCATAGAGCAACTTTGGCAACCCCAGGGGCGTTAGGCGAACGCGTTGCCGCGGATGCGCTAATCCGCAGATTGCTCAATGCGCTGAAGACAGCTTATCCGGAGGTTGCTATCGAAACCTGTTTTGCGACAGCGGCGCCATTGCGCGGCGATGCCAGCGACTTGATGGAAATCTTTGGCAATGTGTTAGAAAATGCCTGCAAATTTTGTCACGGTCGTGTGTCTGTGCATATTGAGCAGGCGCGTAATCATGATGCAGAACAGTCGCAAGTTTGTATTACCGTTGCGGACGATGGCCCTGGCATTCCGCATACTCAACGCCGGCAGGTATTGCAGCGCGGCCAGCGCGCGGACAGTCAGACGCCAGGTCAAGGCATCGGCTTATCAGTAGCGGCGGAGTTGGTGGATCTGTATCAGGGGAACTTGCTGATCGAAGACAGTGCGCTTGGCGGCGCAAGTATCAGCATAACGTTACCGGGATTCGACGCAGAGGTTGTTGACGCCGAACACTGACCGGCACGCAGCAGCGGTCGACACTTAATCAGGTAGGCGTTGTGTCAGCGCCGCAAAAAAACGCGAACGCAGATCGTCGTCAGCAGACGCTTTAGGTCCGCTGCGGCACCAACGGTCAATAAACTGTTGGTTATTGATAAGCGCAGTGTTGTTAAGCCCTTGATTGATGAGTTCGATTTGCAGCGCCATACGCTGCTGCTGGTCCGCAACCGGACTCTGGATATCTGCGGCGATTTCGGCTTCCAATGTCAGACGCGTGAGGTCTTCACTGTGTCCAAGCCCCTTGCAGCGATCGGCGAATATCGGATGTGGTGCATCAATATTGTTGCCCGTTTGCTCGCCTTGACTGACTGTAAGGTCCCATAGTCGCCATTGCTCCAATCGTTCAACAAGCTGGGAGCGCCGCGCGGCTTTGGCTCGGTTAGCAATGATTTGCGCTGCAGCCTGAAGCCGGTCACGGGTGCTGGCATCAAGCTTGACGTCAGCGGATTGCTCTTCGATCGCTTGATAGCGCTTACGCAGCGCACCTAGATCTGCGTCGCTACTGGATTGCTCGAATTCATCTAGCGCGCTGCTCAGCACCGTCAGTTGTGCGGCGTGAGCGTCTTTGCTCGCTTGGTAGGCGGCTGCGCGACGTTGAAAAACCTGATCACAAGCATGGCGAAAAGCTTGCCAAACGCGGTGCTCATCCTTTCTCGGCGCTGGGCCAATTTGTTTCCAACGCTGTTGCAGAAGTTTCGCCTGTTGCGTGGCGTCGGCGTTGGCATCGACCTCTGTCAGCGCTTCGGCTGTGGCGACCAGCTGCCGTTTTTGTTCGAGATTGTCGCGCTTGCATTGACGAATGTGATCATGAATTTGTTGCTGCAACGCCTCAAAGTGTTTTTCGACTGGTTTCAACGCGCGGTGCTCGCAAGGATGATGGCTGCGCCATTCGGCCCGGGCCTGTCGGGATATGCTCTCCAACTCGCGCAATCCGGTTTGCTGCCAGTCCGCTTGCGCAAGAAAGTCGCTGAGTTGTTGGCACAGAGCTTGGCGCCGTTGCAGATTCTTTGCCCTGTGGTCTGCCTGATCCGAGAAATACGCTTTACACGGCGCAAAAGCTTGCTCTGCTAGATCGTCAAAGTGTTTTTGCAAACCTTGTTGCGTGCGCCGCAGTCGACCGAGTTCATTCCACGACTGGCGCAAGTGTTTCAATCGCTCGGCTTGGTCAGGTGGTGCCAAAGGCTCTTCCACTAGGCTTCGCAAACTAGACAGCAGAGCCTGGCGCTTTGGTTCTGTGACGAAGTTTTGCCAATCGCTCATCTCGTCGAGCTCGGCGCTAAGCTGAGCAATTTCGCCATCGCGTTCGCGATAGCCAAGCTTTTGCAGAGCGCGGGCGTCAGCGAGGTACTGGGTGGCTTGTTTCAGTTGCCCCTGGGTTAAGAGATCCCTGGCACGGCGGACGCTGTCTTTAACTTGCTCGCGGGACTTGCTCTGGTGCTCGAGAAGTTTTTCGACCTCGGTTTGCACGCGGGCAGTGACGGCTTCGATGTCGTGCAACTGCTTCGGCATGGGTACTGTCTTGGGCCAAGACAGTTTGCTCAAGGCCTTAGTGGTGTTTTTCAGCCAGCGTTGCCGTTGNTGAATCAACGCTACCGGAGCCTGGGCAATTTCGCTTGCCGACATTGCGGTCGCTACGACGCTGAAATCAAGATCTAGGTTGTCAAACTCGGTAAGGCACTTGGCGTATCGACTNAACAGCGTTGAGGCGTGTTCGAAGGCATGTTGTTGCGACTGACTGGCGGCGTATTCCACGTCAACNGCAAGCCAATCCTCATGCGCTTGCCGCAACGCTGCGGCAACCTCATCCGCTGTATTGCTAGCTTGCTGTGCATTGAGGATAAAGGCCTCTACGGCAACGATCACTCGCGCGTATGCATCGTCGTTGCTGTCGGGTAGATTCAAGTCGAAATCGGCCAGGGGGTCCATACCAGGCTCGACTACTGCTGCCGCTGTGTCGACATGCTGTAGCGACTCCGTTGCTCGCTTGAGCTCAGCTAGCGCAGCGCGGCGTTTATCGTCCAGTAGTCGCAGCCGCGTTTTATGTTGCCGCAGGGACTCGAGATCCAGACGTTGCTCTTTATGCTTGGCTAAAGTCTTTGCGATCGTGGCATCGATTTCTTCAAGGCGCTGTAGCGCTTGCTCCGTGTCTCGCCGTGCAGTTTTTATTGCCTCCAATCGCTCCCTTGCGTGTTTGTGGCACGCCTTGTCGTGTCCTCGGGAGCACTTTTCTAACGCCATCAAGCCTTGCTCTGAACGCAAGATTGGCTGGTCCAAGAGTAGCTCTCGGTCTTTGCCCCGGGCGCGGATTGCGAGCGTCGCCAGTTGCTCTGGGGTCTTTGCCAGCGGCAACAAGGTGCTCACGTGCTCTGGGCTTGCGTGCTTGATTCGTGCAGCGACGATTTCGGGATGGTCAGTAGCAGACGAGGGGTGAGGGTTCAGTTCGATAATTCGCTTCGCTGCCGCGCCTGCTAGCGATTCATGCGCGAGCAGTGTCGTCAGTGCATCTAAGTCGTTAGCCCAAGTGATTAGGCGCGCCGCTAACGTAACGTCGTCCTGTCTTGCTAACAGAATATTTATGCTGTCTTGTAACGCTGGGCTGATCTGCTGCAACTGCCCAGACGACTGAGCGTCACGGAGTTGCGCAAGCAGCGCAAGGCGCTGCTCGGTGTTCCCCTGATCAAGCTGCTTTACGTACCTTTGGGTACGGCGCTGATCGGCGTTAAAGAGTTTGCCAAGCAACGGATCAGTCCAGAGCGTTGTGGCTGCCGTCGCACAACGGCGCGCCCTTGGTGTGCTTGCAAGCGCAGAAGTACAGAGTGCGGGTGCTCTGCGCGGTATAACTCATGGGCAAAAAGTCTGTACCTTCGTGTGAACCGTCGCAAAAAGGTTGGCGGTTACTCTTGCCGCAAGAGCACCAGAAATATTTTCGTCCCGCCTCTACGTCAATAGGCATAGGAGCTTTCTGTGGTATGTCAGGATTGGCCATTAATTCTCTCCAAGTTGTCGTTCAGTTTTATGAAAACTTGCGTTCATCCCACCATGGGAAAAACTCTGGCATGTCGCTGGACACTTGGCATGGGTAGTTGGCCTCGCGCTTTTCGAGAAACGATTCAACGCCCTCTTTAGAGTCCTCTGAGCGACCGCGATAGTAAATGCCGCGTGAGTCAAGTTTATGAGCCTCCATGGGATGATCAGCGCCCAGCATTTTCCACATCATATGACGCAGCAACGCGACCGAAACAGGTGCGGTGTTGTCACGAATTTCTGTGGCAATCGCCCGAGCTTGGGTCAATAAGTCGTCGGGTTCGTGGAGGCTGCGTAGCAGGCCGCCATCCATCGCCTCTTGGGCTGGAAATACTTTGCCGGAATAACACCATTCGAGGGCTTTGCTGATGCCGACGGCGCGGGGCAAAAAGTAGCTTGAGCATGCCTCTGGGACGATGCCGCGCCTGGCGAAGACGAAACCAAACTTGGCTTCGGTAGAGGCAATTCGTATATCCATCGCGAGCGTCATGGTGACGCCTACGCCTACCGCAGCGCCATTCACCGCGGCAATGATTGGCTTGTTCAATTCATACAAACGTAAGGTGAGGCGGCCTCCGCCGTCCGGGTTTATGCCGCTATTGCGGTCGGGCCGGGCGTCGCTGTTGAAAGTTTTGCCGCCGCTGGAAAGGTCAGCACCCGCGCAAAAGGCGCGGCCCGCGCCAGTGACGATGATCGCTTTCACAGCGTCATCTGCATCGGCTCGATCGCAAGCGTCCAGCAATTCCTCGAGCATGTCGTTGTTAAATGCGTTGAGCACCTCTGGGCGGTTTAACGTGATCGTTAAGATTCCGTCCTCGACGTCATATAAAATCGTGCTGTAACTCACTTATTCCCCCTCTTAGTATGTGCGCTGACTAGCCCGGCTATGGTGCCTATATCCGACAGATTTTTCTATGATCCTAGGCTCCAGTGCGCTGACCATGACCGAGTTTTTGCAGCTAACTGTAGAATGAGTAATGCAGTCCGAATATTCCGAGACAGAGCAACAATTTGCTGACCAGGTAGAACGCTTCATAGCCGAACATTGGCTNAATAAAGCGCAGCCAGGGGTGCGCCACCGCGCATGGTCGGACGATTCCCAGACGCGGCCGTTGCGGCAGCAATGGTATCGGCGCGTTGTTGAGGCAGGCTGGTCGGTACCACATTGGCCCACGGAGTTTGGTGGCTGTGACTGGACGCCGACGCAACAGCATATTTGGTTTAGTGCGTGTATGCGCCATCAAACGCCGCCGATACTGACCTTTGCGACAGTTCACGTTGGTCCGTTGCTGATAGATTTGGAGCATCCACAGCGGCACGTTTTGTTGCCGCAAATTGCCTCGTTTGAGCACGCCTGGTGTTTGGGTTGGGCCGAGCTTGGTAGCACCTTAGACGACTACGCCTTGAAGGCGCGGCTTTACCAAGAACAAGAAAATACCGGCCATTGGCGTCTGCGCGCCAATAAAACTCGCGTGCTAGACGGCATGAATGCGCAATGGATGCTCTGCGTGGCGTTGGATGACAACGAGCACTCCAATGTGGTGGCCACAAGCTTGCAACAAAGCGGCGTGACGCGAACACCAAAACCAACTTTATCCAACGGTCAACCCATGGCAGATATCCAGTTGACGGATGTTACGGTGCCGAGTTGGGGACGTTTTGCGGTTCCTGTTGCAGAGTTGCGCCAGCGCTTGTCAGGTACAACAGAGGCCGATCTAACTGCGCTTGCCGACAGCGCTGCGTTGCTGGCGCAAACTCAGCAACTCAAGCAGCAACTGCAAAAAGAAGCCAACCTAGAGTCTGGGCTGCTGCGTGATTGCGACGCTTTAGTGGTGGAGGTTTTGGGTCTCAAAGTAATGGAGCAACGTGCACTAAGCCCACAACGTAAGGACAGCGGCGCGCAGTTACCGCGTGCAGCGGTGCGGCTCCGCGCTCAAGGTCTCTGGGGTAAATTAAGCGAGTTACAAATCGCCGCATTCGGGTATTATGCGTTGCCCTTTGTCGACAGCGTGCTGGCGGATAACGAAGGCTCGATCGACCCACGTCGATCTTCGGGGGATTTGGACATGACCATGGTTATGCAGCGAATGCTATCCCCCACTATCGCGACGGAACTGGGCTTAGACCCTCGCGATACTTTGGCGCAACAAGCGCTAGGTTTGCCGGAGCATGAGGATTAAAGACTGCTGCGGTACGAGTACACTCATTTGTAGGTAAAGAGGTAGGTTGATGGACTTTTCCTTCACAGAAGAACAAACGTTATTACAAGAAAGCGTGTCCCGTTTTATGCAAAACGACTACGGTTTTGATGCACGCCAAAAGAGCGCCAGCACGGACGAGGGTTTCAGCACCGAAAATTGGCAAACCTTTGCTGAACTAGGGTGGTTGGGCGTGCCATTCAGCGAAGCCGATGGAGGTTTTGGTGGTGGCGCTATTGAGACCGCTTTGATGTCCGAACAGTTTGGCCGTGGATTGTTGATCGAGCCGTTTTTAGCAACGGTAATTTTGGCAGGTGGCGCGCTCAAGCACGGCGGCAGCGACGCACAGAAGAGCGAGTACTTGCCGGGAATCATAGACGGATCTGCCCACGGAGCGTTGGCGTTTGTAGAGCCGCAAGCACGATTTAATATCGCCGACATCACCACCACCGCGGTCGCCGATGGCGACGGCTATGTGCTCAATGGGTACAAAGCGGTCGTGTTAAACGGACCGCAAGCGAATTTTTTGGTGGTCAGCGCGCGCACCGCGGGTGAACAGCGCGACGAAGAAGGGGTTTCGCTATTTGTGTTAGACGCAACAACGGCCGGGATCTCGCGGCGCGACTATCCGACGGTTGATGCCTTCCGCGCCTCTGAAATTACGTTAGAAAACGTCAAAGTGGGCGCTGACAGTCTGATTGGTGAAGCGGGCAAGGGCTTGCCGATTCTTCAGCAAGCGATAGATGATGGCGTGTTGGCGGTTGGTGCCGAGGCCGTAGGGTGTATGGAAGTGCTGTACAAAGACACCGTTGAATACTGTAAACAGCGAGAGCAATTCGGACAGCCGATTGGCAAGTTCCAAGTGCTGCAACACCGCATGGTCGACATGTTCATGGAGCATGAACAGTCGAAGTCGCTGATGTTTATGGCCGCAATGCGTATGGCCGAGAGTTACGATGCCGAGGCGCAAAAAGCCGTGAGTGCATTCAAAGTGCAAGTAGGAAAATCGGGCAAATTTGTTGGTCAAAATGCAGTGCAATTGCACGGTGGCATGGGCATGACTGAAGAATTGAACATCGGCCACTACTTCAAGCGTCTNACGATCATTGATACCTTGTTTGGTAACGTCGATTTCCATCTTCAGCGATTCGGAGCGCTGTAAGTAAACGCCGAATAGCAACCTAAAAGCCTNGCCCGTGCCGCTGCCAGTCAGCGTGGGCAGCCCCAGGGCCGCGGTCATCCTGTTTGCGCCAAGGGCGGTTTCGAGTACCCTTTGGTGCGGGGTAATAGGAGGGGATTATGGCCCGTTGGGAAAGCAATCAAGCGTCTATTCCGGATTGGTTCTGGCAGGCAGTCGACACCGAAGCAGAAAGTCGCACGGTAGAAGTAGACGAATGCGACGTGGCATATCGATTTTATCCCGCCGCAGGTAAACCAGGACTNCTGCTCATTCATGGCATGAACGCGCATTCGCGTTGGTGGGATTTCATCGCACCTCAGTTGTTAGACCACTTTGCCGTGGCNGCGATGGATCTAACGGGCATGGGGGATTCAGACTATCGCTACACGTACTCAGCGGCCACCTACGCGGATGAGATCACAGCGGTATTAGATGATGCGGGGTTTGGCACCGACGCCTTGGTCGTGGCCCATAGCTTTGGTGGTTATATGGCGGTCAAGGCCGCCAACATTTATCCCAACCGGTTTCGCGGACTGGTGTTGGTGGATTCGGGCATTCGGCATCCCGATGACCCACTGCCCGATCGTCCGNTAATGGGCGGNATGCAAGGTAAAGTCTACCCAGATCGAGAGACTGCATTAATGCGGTTTCGCTTACAGCCACCGCAGCCCTGCGAAAATGAATATATTCTGCAATATATCGCGCGTAACTCACTGATGCGCATTGACGGCGGATGGGCCTGGAAGTTTGATGAAGACCTGCTGACCACATTGACCGAGGTCGAACGTCAACCAGAAGATTATTCGTCGTTGACTGTGCCAGTAGCTGTGATCTACGGCGCTGACAGTGAGTTGTTTTCTCGTCGCACGCTAGAATACATGCAGCAACTCATTCCCCAAGACTTCCCTTACAAAGCAATTGCTGANGCNCAGCATCACGTCTTTTTAGATCAACCCCTCNAATTTGTAGCGGTGCTAAAAGAACTTACCNAACAGTTGTAGCGAGTCGCGATAGTCGGTCCATTAGCTCCGGCGCCNTTAACACTGGGGTTGTGCTCTTNGANTAATCTGCGATTAGGCCAGGGTCCGTCTCCCCGGCCCAGGTCGCGGCGANAAGTGGGCTAATACTCGCGCACGAAGACACATTCCCAAAGCGCACAAATGTTATGCGTCGGCACGGTAGGCAGTCAGTGACCACTTCTAAGAGGNNAGCCTCGCAAGCCGATCGAAGAGTCTGGCGGCGCANACCNTGGCATNNATGGCAAGGACGAAACCANTGGCAAAAACGGCGATGNATGNCTGCATGGTTGTTGTACTTAAACNAAAGCTGNCCGGCTAAAACCCNTCAAAAATCGAGCCAACAAATAGGCTCTGCAAAAATTTTTTNCCAAAACTTACACAAAGTCAGATTTCTTTAATCTTCGAATCTGAGAAATGGCTTAGCCGTATACCCAATGCTACATATCTGGGCTTGCTGCGCTCANTGACAAAGTCANTAAGCNGCGCAGCTACCGTAGATTTAACAGAACCTGGAGAGAGGGAAAGCTAATGGATATTAGGTTATTGCGTATTGCACGGAGGTGGCGACAAGTAACGAAATTGCTCGCCAGTGCCACGCTCATACTGATCATGCCGAGGATTGCTCTAGCGGCAGACGCATCAGAAGCAGTGATTGAGGAAGTAGTCGTTACAGGCTCTTATATTAAGGGATCGCCAGAAGACGCGGAGTTGCCCATCGATGTACTCACCAGCGACGACCTGATCAATATGGGTTCGCCGTCGATTGTGGAGATGGTTCGAGGATTAGGAGTGACAACGGCGAATCTCGGTGAAACGAATCAATTCACCACAGGCGGCCAAGCGAACGAGGGCGTCGCTACGGTCAACTTGAGAGGTTTAGGGGCTTCCCGTACCTTGGTTCTAGTAAATGGTCGTAGACATGTATCTACAGAAACCTCCGGTGTTGATATCAACGCGTTCCCTATGAACGCCATCGGGCGAGTAGAAATACTCAAGGACGGTGCTGCAGCGGTTTATGGTTCTGACGCTATCGCCGGCGTGGTTAACTTCATCACTCGAAACGACTTTGAGGGTTTCGAGATCGGTGGCTCTTTTCAATCCATAGACGGATCAGATGGTGATTGGGATATCAACGCGCTCTTTGGCACCGGTGGCGATAACTGGCAATGGACGATCGCTGCTGAGTACAGAGAGCGGGGAGAACTGCCGATTAGGGAACGAGATTGGGCACTGGTGCAAACCGATAGAAATCGCCCCGGCGGTTGGTCTGGTATTGGTAATCCAGGCCAGGTTTATTTCTTTGTTCCAATGTCTGCGGGCAGTGCGGATTTTGAAGTAACCGACGCAAATGGAAACGTTACAACGCAAAATCTTAATTACGACTCCGCTTCATTTACGAAGGCGTTCGCTGATCCACAGTGCGAAAGCTTAGGTGCGTTGCGAGCGCATAATAGTCAATGTGGTTTCAATTACGGTTGGTTCGATAATTTGATCGAGCGAGAAGAGCACACCAAACTGTTCTCTGAATTGTCTGTTGACCTTAGCCAAAACCATCGATTAACCGCTGAAGCCCTTTACTCGAAGGTTAATCTTCCAGAATGGAAAACTTCGCCCTCTTNCCCGCCACAATCTTTGTTCGGGCCTGATCGTCGCATGCTTGAGGATCACCCAGGGCTGGTAGACTTCAATAGCCATTACCAGTTAACCCAAACTGGTAATGCCGCCGCTATCACCGCAGCCAACGTCATCTCGCAAGTCGACGTAACTGGGCTTGCAAACGGATCGACCGTAAGTGGTTTGGTCGGTGGTGATGCTGCGGCCGCGGCGTTTGCGGGAGCGCCGACGGCGCTTACGCTTAGTCGAGCCTTTGGCGTAATTGGGGCGTTTGGAACCGGGAAGCCTGAATCTAAACAACGGTTGACCGAAACCTATCGGTTTGTCGTTGGACTAGATGGCGACCTATTTGGCGGTGATTTAAGTTACGACGTAAGTGTGGCTTATTCACGCAGGGATCGGTTTATTGGCGGTCAGGACATGTACGTGGAGCGAATGGGTTTGGCGCTCAAAGGCTATGGTGGACCGAATTGTGCTCTCCCAGGTACGGTGCTAAATGCCGATGGATCGTACTCGTTAGCGGCTGGTGCAGCCGATCCGGGTACCAACGGTTGTGAATACTTTAATCCGTTCTCCCGAGCATTATCGTTTTCAGCAGTCAACGGCGCGACGAACCCTGACTACAACGCTGCAGTTGCGAATTCAGATGCCCTCATGCGGCATTTGATCGGCGAGCGAGGCTGGGACACTCAGAATGAGTTACTTACTATTCAAGCCATATTTAGTGGCGAGACAAGCTGGGAACTCGATGGTGGAACGATTGGCTATGCGCTAGGCGTGCAATCGCGAAATCAAAAATACGATTCCGACTTCTGGGACATTGCTGATCGTTCAGTAAATCCGTGTCCTTACACGCTGCCAGTGAGCGCAGCTTTAGGCCTCGTTGCGGCAGATCAATTGTCGCCAAACTGTAGTGCGCAAACAGGTGTGGCAGCGTTCTTAGCAGCATCCGATGAAGAACGAACCGAAAGGACTGTGTACGGTGTCTTTGGAGAGTTGGCTATCCCATTGACTGAGGATGTAGATATACAAGCGGCGTTGCGATACGAAGATTACGGCGGCAACGTCGGCGCTTCGGTTGATCCCAAGGTTGCTATGAACTGGCGTATCAGTGAAGAGTTCTCTATCCGCGCCTCAGCCTCGACAACTTTCCGTGGTCCACCGCAAAGCATCCTTGCCGGAACAGGAACGGCGCTCTCTTATGTTGCGCCCACCCTCGCTTTCAAGGCAATTGATACCGTTGGGAATCCGAACCTCAGCTCGGAGACGGCCGTATCAACTAACCTAGGCGCTATCTATCAGAATGAAAGTTTCTACGTTTCGTTGGACTGGTGGGCATTTACTTTCGAAGACTCATTTCAAACAGAAGGCTTCAATTCGATTTTGACGGCTTATTCGGCGAACAGTTGCCTTGGTGCAAATGGAACGCCAACAGATAGTGCTGTTTGTAATGAGTTGAGAACACACATCTTTCCGGTGGCCGCGCATACAAATTTGGCAGCTACAGAACGTATCGTTGTGAACTGGATCAATGGCCAAGAGATTAATACTTCCGGGCTGGATTTGTCGGCGCGCTATGATTTTGTAGATGCGATGCCAGGCATTTTAAGTATCGGCACCGACGGCAGTTACGTGTTGGAATACAACAGAGACGATCAGCTAGATATCTCAGGTGACATAGTGCTCGCTAGCGGAGGTGATCTGGTAGGGCAGCTAAATTACAACGCAGGCCCATCGTTCACGTCGAAACCTCAATTGCAAATTAGTTCATATGTTCAGTATTCGTATGAGGCACATTTTGCAAATCTAATAGCAAGGTATGTCGACTCCTACGACGACACCGGAGCACCAGCGGATTTACCGTGGTTATCTACCATCGATTCTCAAGTGACATGGGATGGCCACTATATATACAGAGGTATTGATGGATTGGACTTGTCGCTGTCGGTGGTGAACATCACAGACCAGGAGCCGCCGGAGGCTCGAGGCGACCTAGCTTACGATCCCTTCACTCACAGCGCTTTTGGCAGAATGATAAAGCTTGGCTTCAAGTACCAACTTCCCATGTAAGAAAGCGTTTGCTATGCAGCCGGGACGAACGCTTGTTCTTCCCGGCTTTTTTCTGTCAGGAGTGGTGTTTATTTTGGTGCCAGCCGTATACGGAACGCACGGTTCGACTCAACAGCATCGCGACTAAACAACATTGGCAACTCGTTATCGTTTGCCCAATTCTCTAACAAATTGTCATAGAACCTAGACCTTGGATCACCAGATTGCCCCGGCGCATTAGTCATTCTTGCGGCGTCCCAGTTGCCCACATCTACGACCATGCGAAACGATGCACCGCTTCGTACTACGAAATTCTCTGCGCTAAAGCCAGTGTTGTTGGTGGTGTTGCTNCTGCCACCGCGACCATAATCTGCCATCTCCATTATTTTTGTTGTTTCTTCTGGTACCAGTTGCAACAGTGGATGTCTAAATCTAGTTTTATGCAGATCACCCCAACGCCAATTCTGCGGATTTTCGCCGAGTAGTTGTTGGGTTTCTAACCACGCGTTTGGCAATGTTCGCAATGCCTGTTTTTTGCCCTCAGCGCTATCCATGAGTTGCAAAGCAGTCAATGTATCTAAGTTTGGCGAGTTTTTACTGTTAGCGTTGGGATCCAGCATGGTCATTAGTGCAGGTTCTAAGTGTCGGTGATACCAGACGTTCCACAAAGCGGCAGCCGCCGAGTCTCTGCCGAGATCGTAATTCCACGTTGCCAACATTGTGCCGCCTTGCGAGGGGACTTTGTTTGCGAGTTCAGGTAGCCGAGCCAGCAGTTCTCTGGCGAACACTGAATGGTAGTCGCGCTGTAAGTCTGAAGAATCTGCGAGGGTATGCTTTGGCTGATTCTCTAAGACCTCCCATAGTCGCTTGTAGCGCCATGGTGCCGACCACTCGAAACCCACACGATACGTGTCGATTGGATAGTCTGCCGGCAGACTCATAGCGTTAGCAGTACCGCTAAACCCGCGTTCGGGGTTGTATTCTTCTGGGAGCACGTCCATGTCGAAGTAGCCATCCCATTCNTAGCCGCCGTCACCGGGTACTGGCAACAAGCCGTCCCAATTGTTGCGTTTCGGAAATCTCCCGGCTGGCTTGTAGCCGATGTCGCCGTCTACGTCGGCATACACTTGGTTTTCTGATGGCGCGCCCCAGCGGTTTAGGGCGCCTACGAAAGTTCTAAAGTCTTGCGCCCGCATGTACTCGATACTGCCGAAGTAGGGCGCCATACCGGGCTCCAGCCATGCAGCACGAACGGCAAAAAGATGACTATCGGTTTGCGCGACTATAGGACCATGGCGGGTGAATTGCAGCGTTACCTTTCGAGCCGCTTTTTCGCCTTTTACCGTTACTGATTCGTCCACCGTTTGTATGGCCTCTTCACGGCCTTCATAGACATAGCCGTTGCCCTTGCGGGTGTATACGTAAAGATCTTCCTGATCGATGGGAAAGATGGTTAGGCCAAAGGCGATACGCTCGTTATGGCCTATCGAGATACCCGGTAAGGCAGGTTCTCCTGCACCGATTACATTAATGCCTGGCGCATTTAGGTGAGCGATGTAGCGCAGTGAAGGTACCGCGTGACCTCTGTGAGGATCGTCCGCCAGTATTGGTCTGCCGGTGGCAGTTCGATCGCCACTTACGACCCAATTGTTGCTGCCAAGGTCGCCGCGATAGTTCTGTTGCGCGGTTGCTGCTATGGCATCTTTCGATGAGCTTGTACCGGTCGTTGCGGCACTAAAATCCACGGAGCTTTTTGCCAAGAAATAGGCGTCTAATACATTGCTGGGAATAACGCATGGGTCCAACCCTTTAGGCACTTGGGTTTTCCATGTCGGTTCCAGCACTTTCCACTTAGCAGCCAGTTCTAATCTGCCATTGCATGCGAGCCGTGCGCGCCATACCTCGGTGGCAACATTGCGCCACAAACCATTACTGCGGATCCGCACAACGTCCTCAGGCTGCCATTGCTCTGGCGTATAGCCGAGGATTTCGAACTCGGGCGGCAACAGGTGAGGGTGATCGCTGGTAAGGTTAATAAATGCGTTTATGCCTGCTGTAAACGCTTGGGTTATCTTTTTTGCATCGTTGCCGTAGGCCAGCCATTCGGCATACATGTCGCCACGATACAAAAACAGGCGAGCTGCTTTATCTTGTTCTACGTAGGCTGGGCCTAATACTTCCGACAATGTGCCGAGGCCGCGACGGCGCCAGGTGTCTATTTGCCAAAGTCGGTCGCGTGCTGCGTTAAAGCCTTGCACAAAAAAAGCGTCGTAGTGATCATCAGCGTAAATGTGCGGCACTCCCCACTTATCCACTATGATCTCTGCAGGCTTTGTTAGGCCCGCCACTGTATATGCCGCGTCCCCATCGATTTTCGCTGCCGTTGTAGCTGTTGCATGGGTGAGTAGTAATGCCGCTAAAAATAATGTCGTTCGCACGGGGTTGCTCCTTGTTTTTGAATAAGGATTCACGAGTCGTCGTGGTGACGAACCAAGCACGGATTTTAATGCAAAAAAAACCCCGCAAAGCGGGGTTTCTTTATTCTTCGGCTGAGTCAGTGCTAATCCCAGCTTAACGCGCCACCGGTTTGGTAATCAGTGACGCGTGTTTCGAAGAAGTTCTTTTCTTTTTTCAGATCCATAATTTCGGACATCCATGGAAAAGGATTCTTGGTTCCGGGGAATTGCTCCGCCAGGCCAATTTGCGCCAGTCGACGGTTGGCAATGAATTGTAAATATTCTTCCATCATATTGGCGTTCATACCCAACACGCCACGAGGCATGGTGTCTCGAGCATAAGAGACTTCTAGTTCGGTGCCTTCGAGTATCATCGCTCGAGCCCACTCCTGCATATCAGCCTGCCACAATTGTGGGTTTTCCAGTTTTATCTGGTTGATCACATCAATACCAAAGTTCACGTGCATAGACTCATCACGCAAGATGTACTGGAACTGCTCCGAGGTTCCGGTCATCTTGTTACGTCGGCCCATCGATAATATCTGCGTAAAGCCGCAGTAAAAGAAGATGCCCTCTAGCACACAGTAGTAAGCGATCAAATTCTTCAACAACGCTTTGTCTGTTTCCAGCGTTCCGGTATTAAAGGTTGGATCGTTAATTTCTTGGGTGTACTTCAACGCCCAGGATGCCTTTTTAGCAACCGTTGGTATCTCGTGATACATGTTGAAGATTTCACCTTCGTCCATGCCCAAGGACTCAATACAATATTGATAGGCGTGAGTATGAATCGCTTCTTCAAAAGCTTGGCGCAGTAGATACTGGCGGCACTCAGGATTAGTAATCAATCGATAAATTGCCAGAACTAAGTTGTTGGCTACCAAAGAGTCTGCTGTAGAGAAGAACCCCAGACTGCGTTTAACAATGGTGCGCTCATCGTCACTTAGGCCATCTTCCGATTTCCATAACGCAATGTCTGCGGTCATGTTGACTTCTTGCGGCATCCAATGATTAGCGCATCCATCTAGATACTTTTGCCACGCCCAGTCGTATTTGAATGGCACTAATTGATTAAGATCAGCGCGACAATTGATCATTGCTTTTTGATCTACCGTCACGCGCTCGCGGTTTTCCTCGACATCAAAAACTTCGTCCAGTGTCGATTCGGTATTGGCTATTGGCGCCGCAGTAGCGGTTGTGACCGCGGCTGCTTCGACCGCAGCAGCTACCGGTGCAGGTTCTACAGCCGTGGCGGCAGCAGTAGGTGGCGTCAACGGTGCTGTTGGCGAAGCTGATGCAGCTTGTTCTTCAGCCTTAAGATTTTGCAACGCCGCATCGTTTACGACGGCGGTGTCTTCGGTGTTGTTTTCGTAGTCGTCCCAACTCAGCATAACTTAGCTCCTAAACGCTGTTATTGGCAGGCTTCGCAATCTGGATCGTCCAGAGAGCAAGCCATTGGTACAGGTGCGGCATCACCTAATTCCAGATCCGCATTACTCACCGCTTCAACAGCCGGTGCAGCGGGTTCTGGAACAGCCATAGTGGCAGCAANATCGCTCGTCGCGGCTTGCGAAGAAACCGCGTTCAGTGTGCCTCGGTCCAGTGTTGATTTTTCTGTGCTGGTTGCACTCAAGGCACGCAAATAGTAGGTCGTTTTCAGCCCTCTCAACCACGCCATGCGGTAGGTAATATCTAGCTTCTTACCAGATGCACCGGCGATATAAAGNTTCAGCGATTGAGCTTGGTCGATCCATTTTTGTCGGCGGCTGGCAGCATCTACTAACCAGCGAGGTTCAACCTCAAACGCTGTCGCGTATTTCTGCTTAAGTTCAGCAGGAATTCGTTCAATCGCTTGCATACTGCCGTCGTAGTACTTTAGATCGTTGACCATNACTTTGTCCCACAAGCCAAGGTTTTTAAGGTCCCGGACCATGTAGGGGTTTACTACCGTGAATTCTCCCGAAAGATTGGATTTCACATACAGGTTTTGATACGTCGGTTCTATGGATTGCGATACTCCAGTAATGTTGGCNATGGTCGCAGTTGGCGCTATCGCCATAACGTTAGAGTTACGCATTCCATTAATTTGTACCTTGCTACGCAACGCGCTCCAGTCCAACTTGCTCGACATATCAACGTCTAGAAAGCCTTCGCCGCGCTCGGCTTGCAGCATNTTTATAGAGTCAATAGGCAAGATGCCNCGGCTCCACAACGAGCCTGAGAAACTAGCGTAAGCGCCTCGTTCCTTTGCCAAATTGCTAGAGGCGTCAATCGCGTAATAACTAATCGCTTCCATTGAAGTATCTGCAAACTCTANGGCTGCGTCAGAGCCATAAGCTAAACCTAACTTATACAGAGCATCTTGAAAGCCCATTAAACCTAGGCCTACTGGTCGGTGACGCATGTTCGAGGTGCGTGCTTGTTCGACCGAGTAATAGTTTATGTCGATGACGTTATCGAGCATGCGAACGGCAGTGCGTGTGGTCTGCTCAAGTTTTTGCAAATTGAGCTCGCCGTTCTCGATGTGCTGAACCAAGTTAATAGAACCGAGGTTACATACAGCGATCTCGTCAGCCGAGGTGTTTAAGGTGATCTCTGTGCACAGGTTGGATGAGTGCACGACGCCCGTGTGTTGCTGGGGCGAGCGAATGTTGCAGGTGTCTTTGAATGTGATCCAAGGATGACCTGTTTCAAACAGCATGGACAACATTTTGCGCCACAGATCGGCTGCTTTTATGCGCTTAAACAGTTTTAGCTCNCCGCTGCGGGTCTGTTCTTCATANGTAAGGTAGCGCTGCTCAAACGCACGGCCATACAGGTCGTGCAAATCTGGAGCGTCCGCTGGAGACAGCAAGGNCCATTCGCCATCTTCTGCTACTCGCTTCATGAACAGGTCGGGTATCCAGTTGGCGGTATTCATGTCGTGGGTACGACGTCGGTCGTCTCCCGTGTTTTTCCGCAACTCTAAAAATTCTTCAATGTCTAGGTGCCAAGATTCTAAGTAAGCACACACAGCACCTTTACGTTTGCCACCCTGGTTGACCGCAACCGCAGTGTCGTTNACGACTTTAAGGAATGGCACAACACCCTGTGATTTACCGTTGGTGCCTTTTATGTAGGTGCCTAATGCCCGAACTGGTGTCCAGTCGTTGCCCAATCCGCCAGCCCATTTCGACAACATGGCGTTGTCTTGTATTGCGCCATAAATNCCGTGCAGATCGTCTGGCACAGTGGTGAGGAAGCAAGATGACAACTGTGGCCGTAAGGTGCCTGCATTAAACAATGTCGGTGTCGAACTCATGTANTCAAACGAGCTGAGCAAGTTATAGAACTCTATTGCTCGCGCACATGGGTCGTCTTCTTCTACTGCCAAGCCCATAGCAACGCGCATAAANAACACTTGAGGTAGCTCAATGCGAATGTCGTTGGAGTGAATAAAGTAGCGGTCGTAAAGGGTTTGTAGACCTAGGTAAGTAAACAAGTAGTCACGCTCTGGCAGCAATGCCGCGCCGAGTCGGTCTAAATCATAGTCTGCGAGTTGCGGAGCCAATAACTCTAATTCAATACCGCGCAAGATAAATTGCTTGAGCGCTTGAGGATATACAGTCGCCATTTGCGCCTGCGTAGCAGTTTGTTGACCGCCGCTTTCATCNACATCGAGGAATGTCAGTGCTTCAGTCCGCAGTTCGTCCAACAGCAAGCGTGCGCTCACATAGGTGTAGTTCGGCTCTTCCTCTACAAGAGTGCGCGCTGTTATCAATACCGAAGTAGCGACATCCGTTGCCGAAATGCCGTCGTACATGTTGTTAAGCGACTCGTTGATGATGCGTTCAGCATCGACATCAACCAACCCTTCGCACGCCTCAGTCACAATGGTACGAATACGCGCTACATCTAACGGCGCGGTACTGCCATCGTTATGCACCACCGATATGCCCGCGAATTTTTCGCCAGCCGGGGTGGCAGGTGTTGCAGGCCCGCGCTCTTGCGCCCGTTGTTCGCGATATAAAACATAGGAACGCGCTACCTTATGCTCGCCTGAGCGCATTAACGCGAGTTCTACTTGGTCTTGGATTTCCTCTATGTGCAGAGTGCCGCCAGAAGGCAAGCGACGCTTAAATGTGCTGGTCATTTGCTCGGCCAACGACACTACCAATTCGCGTATGCGCGGTGAGGCTGCTGCAGTGCCGCCTTCAACAGCAAGGAAGGCCTTTGTCATGGCAACAGCTATTTTGTCTTGGGTGTAGGGCACCACCGTGCCGTTGCGCTTAATTATTTTTAGTTGTCCTGGCGCTGTCGCTGTAAGTGACGGCGACAGAGGGGGCGTGTCGACTTGTGCGTTGGGTTGGGACGTTGAATTGGTCGGCGTTTCCATTTGCATTTGTATAACTTCTCTCTCTAAGGCGTTCACGGCGCTGATCCGCTAACACTCTCCCTGGGTTTGGTCTTGTTCTGTTCTGTTCTGTTCTTGCTGTCTGTGCTTTGCCCTGTGCCCTGTGCTTTGCCGTGACGCACGTTTTAGGCGCTCTGTTACCGTCTAGGTCAGTTTTTGCTGGATTAACAGGGGCAAAATATTAAAACTTTGACTCTGTCAAAGTTTGAAAACCCCACATGTAGGGTTTCCGAGCACAAGACACACAAGATAATGGGATCCTAATTTCTTTGCAAGAAAAAGTCTGTGGATAACCTGTGAACTGCCTTGGATAAGGTTGTGGCTAACATATGAGTAACAAAAAAAATGTTTCCAGCGGTTTTTTCCGGTTGTTTTTAGCGTTGGCTAATCAGCTTTAGACCGACCACAAACAATCCATTAGCATTGTCGGCAGCACTATCCCTGAGCAATTGGAAAGGACAGTCCATTGAGTTACATCATGGCCCTAGATCAAGGCACTTCGAGTAGTCGCGCCATCATTTACGA